>CALEGL010000111.1 GCA_937876495.1 uncultured Bifidobacterium sp. | reverse complement strand
CCGGCCTCTCCACGTAGTCCGCCGTCCTTTCGCGTATCTCGCGTCTCACTCGTATGCTCGTCCCCCCACGCACCTCGATGACCTCACCGTTGGGCGCGGACGCGAACACACTGGGCTCCGAGCCCTGGCGCATGCGACGCACCTGCCGGCGAAGCTGACGGTTCTCCTCCGACAATTCGAGAATCCTCAGGATGCCGGCGAGGTTGACGGACTCCTCCTGGCTCAGACGCTGGGCCGTGCACAGACGGTCGAGGTCGCGCAGCGAATAGCGCCGCGCCCCGCCCTCCGTACGGCTGGGGATGACGATGCCCAGCCGGTCGTACTGGCGCAGCGTCTGCGGATGCACGCCGGCCACCGCCGCCACCTGGCCCACGGTGAGGATGGGGAGGCTCACGTCGAAGCCGGAATCGTCCAGGCCATCCAGATCGGCACGGCCCGCGACGAGAGCGCTCGCGCCCAGCCGATAGGCCCTACGCACATCCGGATCGATTCTCGTCATCCCATCCTCCTTCCCCACGTCTTCACTGATTCTCACCCGACGACGTTTCGCCGGGACACCGCTCGATGGGGCCTACGGCACCAGGACACGCACTCAGCAAGCCCGGATCGCCCCGACCAATCACTCCGTCTGCGACATCCTCTTCTCGGCCACCTCACTGTCGAAGTCCTGGCACTCCTGAGCGAAGGCCTTCAGCGCCTTCTTCTGGGCTCCGTTCAGACGCTTCGGCAGCTGGATGCGCACACGACCGACGAGGTCTCCGGTTCCCGCGCGCTTCGGCACGCCATGGCCTCCGACGCGCACCTCGTCGCCGCTCGTGGACCCGGCGGGGACGCGGAACGTCACGGTCTCGCCGTCGATGTCCCTGACCTCAACCTTCGCGCCCAGCGCCGCCTCGGACACCGTCACCGGCAGGTCCATGACGAGGTCGCGGCCGCGCATCTCGAAGCGGGGGCTCGGCTTGACGTGGACGGTGAGATACAGATTCCCGCTGGCGCCACCGTTGCGGCCTTCATGGCCCTTGCCGGGGATGCGGATGCGCTGGCCGTCGCTGACGCCGGCCGGCACATGCGTGCGGAACGAGCTGGAGCCGACGCGCAGGGACACCGTGGCCCCTTTGACCGCCTGCCGGAAGGTCAGGGTGATGGCCGAATGACGGTCCTCGCCCTTCGTCGGCTCCGCGGCACGCTGACGGGCCGCATACGGGTTCCCGCCGAATCCGGCTCCCGCTCCCGCTCCGCCCGGGGCGCCGCCGAACATCGAAAAGATGTCGTTCATGCCAGGCTGTCCGCCGTTCGTCGAGAAGCGGATGCGCGTGCCGCCCGGGGCGCCGCCGAACATGGATCCGAACACATCCTGGAATCCGCCGGCGTCGAAGCCTCCCTGGCCGGTGCCGCCGGCGAAGCGGGCGCCGCCCATGCCGAACTGCCGGATGGCGTCGTACTTCTGCCGCTGTTCGGCGTTGTTCAGCACGTCGTAGGCCTCGGAGATGTCCTTGAACTTCTCCTCAGCCTCCTTGGTCTTGTTCAGATCGGGATGGTACTTGCGGGCGAGCTTGCGGTAGGCCTTGGTGATGTCCGCCGAGCTGGCGTCCTTGGAGACGCCGAGGACCTTGTAGAAGTCCTTGCTCAGCCATTCGTTCTCAGCCATGCTGTCTCCTTGTTTATAAGTCTGTACGGGAACGGTCCGCGGCGATGTCTCGTCCGCGGACCGTCCATAGGGGTCGTCGTCATCCGTCGTCATCCGTCGTCGTCCCGCTCCGGGCCGACGACGGCCGCAACGGCGCCAGCGAACCATCCCGGCGGCCCTCAGCCCTTCGATGAAGAAGGCGTCCAAGGACCTCGGGGAATCCTCAGGCCTCAGGACTTCGGCGAGGCGACGACCACGCGGGCAGCGCGGATGACGCGGTCCCCGATGCGGTAGCCCGCCTCGACGACGGCGTCCACCGTCTCCTTCGTGGCCTTCTCGTCCGGGCGATGCAGCACGGCCTCATGCCTGGTGGGGTCGAACTCCTCGCCCTTCTCGCCGAACTTCTCCACGCCGAACTTCGCAAAGGCCTTGTCTATCTTCGCGCTGACGGCCTTGAAGGAGTCGACCATCCCGCTGTGCTCGCGGATGCGGTCGATGTCGTCGAGGGCGGGCAGCAGCGCGGTGAGCACGTCGATGATGCCATGCTCGCGGAAGCGATCCTGCTCCTTGGATGCGCGGTTGCGGAAGTTGATGAACTCCGCACGTTCGCGCTGCAGGGCCTCGAGATACTCGGCCGCCTCCTTCTTCGCCTGGCCCAGCGGGGTCAGGACGTCGTCGGAGGAGTCGGCGGCGGACCGGGCGGACGCAGAGCCTGCGGCCGTGGCGCCGGAGTCCTTGTCGGACTTCGCGTCGTCGCCGCCTCCAGCGGGTTCCGCGCCTGTGCCGCCCTTGCCGGACTCCCCCGACGCGGCGGAGCCGTCCTGCTTCGCGGGCTTCGCACCCTCGCCGGACGCGGATGCCGTGGCACCGGCGGATGCCGACGCGGCACCCGTTGAGCCATCCGCCGAAGCGGATGCCGAGGACCACGCCGAGGCGGAGCTCTGCCGGGCGGACGAACCGGCCCTTCGGGGACCTCCGTCGGAACCGCCCGCCGACGGGCCGGCGTCACCGTCGAACTCGTCGGGATCGGGCAGGTCCCTCAGATAGTCGTCCTTGTCGAAGTCGGCCATCTTACTTGTTGTCCTTCTTGTCGTCGTCGTCCACGACCTCGGCGTCCACGACGTCGTCATCGTCCTTGGACGAGGAGCCCGCACCAGCCGCGGGGCCGGCGCCGGCGGCACCGGCCGCGGCGCCCGCAGCATCGGCCGCGCCCGGCTGCGAGTAGAGGGCCTGCCCGATCTTCTGGGCCGCGGTCATCAGCTCGGTCTGCGCGTTCTTCACCTTGTCGATGTCGTCACCCTTGAGGGCCTCCTTGAGGGCGTTGACCTTGTCAGTGACCTCCTTGGTGACGTCCGCGGACAGCTTGTCCTTGTTGTCGTTGACGAGCTTCTCCGTCTGGTAGGCGAAGGACTCGGCCTGGTTGCGGGCCTCGGCGTCGTCACGACGCTTCTTGTCCTCGGCCTCGTGGGCCTCGGCCTCCTTCACCATGCGGTCGATCTCGTCCTTCGGCAGACCGGAGCCGCCGGTGATGGTCATGGACTGCTCCTTGCCGGTGCCCTTGTCCTTGGCGGAGACGTGCACGATGCCGTTGGCGTCGATGTCGAAGGTGACCTCGATCTGCGGGACCCCGCGAGGAGCCGGCGCGATGCCGGTGAGCTCGAAGGTTCCGAGCGGCTTGTTGTCGCGCGCGAACTCGCGCTCGCCCTGGTACACCTGGATCAGCACGGAGGGCTGGTTGTCCTCGGCGGTGGAGAAGACCTCGGAGCGCTTCGTCGGGATCGCGGTGTTGCGGTCGATGAGCTTGGTCATGATGCCGCCCT
>CALEGL010000110.1 GCA_937876495.1 uncultured Bifidobacterium sp. | reverse complement strand
AACCGGCGACCCTCTGCTTGCAAAGCAGATGCGCTACCAGCTGCGCCATAGCCCCATATACATATCCGATGAGAATCATCCATGCCGGCGAAAAAGAGCGGCAACGAATGCCGCTGAATTCTTGCCCGTGGGCCCGGGAGGACTTGAACCTCCGACCTCATCCTTATCAGGGATGCGCTCTAACCACCTGAGCTACGGGCCCGCTTGCACGCCTTAAAGCGCACAAAAAGACAGGATACCACCCGGTCGGGTTCTGTCAACGTACTACCTGCGTGTCGTGAGGTGATTGTTCGAAGCCGGATGGGGCAGAATGGAGGCATGCCTCGACGCCGGCTCCGTCATTCATCCGCTGCCATCTCCGACGATGTCCTCGATGTGGACGGGTTGAGCGTGAAGGTCGCGCGCAAGCCCATTCGCGGCATGTATCTGCGCGTTGCGGCGCCTTCGGGAGAGGTCCGAGTGTCGGCGCCGTCCGGGATGCCCGACGCGGTCATCGGCCGTTTCGTCAGAAGCCGTGCTTCATGGATTGATTTCAGACGACGACATGTCAGGGAGGTCTTCGGAGGACCGGAGGGACCCGATCGTCATCGATGGACGCCTCAGCTGCGGATTCAGGCCCGCGAGTCATTGGAGAGGCGGCTTCCGGGAATGCTCGAGACATGGGCTCCCGTCGTCGGCCGGATGCCGACGGACATCACGCTTCGCGAAATGACGACGCGATGGGGGTCCTGCACGCCGGCGACGGGACGGATCCGTCTCAATCTCCAGCTCGGTCTGATGGAGGACCGTCTTCTCGGCTATGTGCTTGTCCATGAGCTGACGCATCTGCGTGAAAGCGGCCATGGCCCGCGCTTTCAGGCTCTGATGGACGGGTGGATCCCCGAATGGCGGGATCTTCGCCGTGACATCAACCGGCATGCTCCACTGATCCCCTGAGATCGGGAATCGGGATTCGTGCCGGTGTCTGGATTCGCGACGGATACGTGGACGCCGGAATCCCGAGGGGCAGGATCCCATGGTTCGATTCGCGATCCGCCGGTCAGTTGGTTGGTTGTCGGTCGGTCGGTCCGTCAGCGGAGCCGTCCTCCTGACCATTCACCAGGGCATCCGCGACGGCGTCCGCCACATGGCCGTTCACCACGGCCTCTTCCGTGACGGTCAGACGGAACCCGCGTCGGTCGCCGACCGTGCCCAGGCGCAGGGGTTCATCGGTGTCGTTCTCGGCCGGGCCCTCGACGTCCGGCAGGAAGAGCAGACCATCAGCTACGCGGATCTCGCGCTCGCCCAATCTGCGGACGGTGGTCGGATCATGGATGGGAACCCAGATATTGAATCCGTCGCCGGGCGGAATACGGATTTCCCTGTCGTCAAGCAGGCGGCACATCGTCCTGCGTCTGCGCGCGTAGATGCGCCGAGCCGTCGTGATCGTGGCGTAGATGCGGTCGTCGGAAAGCATGTCGTGGAGGATCTCCTGAAGGAAGCGGCTCACCCATCCGGCACCAGGCCGGCGCCTGTCGATGACGGCATCGACGAGCCTTCTTGGGCCGGACAGGGCCGCAAGCCTGAGGTCGGGACCGTAGGACTTCGAGAAGCTGCGGATGTGGATGACGTCGTCGGGAAGGAACTCCCCCAGGGAGACGGGGAAAGAGGAGGAGATGTCTCCGCTGTGGTCGTCCTCGATGACCACGATTCCGGCGCCCTTCGTCCCCGGCACGTCGTTCGCAGCCCCAATCACTCCTGCAAGGGCCCTGGCCCTGTTCTCGTCCATGCTGGCTCCCGTGGGGTTCTGCGCGCGTGGCTGCAGGACGATCAGCCGCACGGGATGATGCGACAGCATCCCCGTATGCGCGGAAAGCCTCGTCAGGGCCGCTTCGAGACGGCTGGGAAGCATCCCCGAGGAGTCCACCGCTATACCCAGCGCTATGGCCCCCGCCCGCCTGATCAGTTCGAGAAGCGGGGGATACGTGGGCGTCTCGGTGATGACGATGTCGCCTGGTCGCACGAAGGCGTCGATGCACAGCGACAGTCCGTCGCCGGCGCCCGAGACCATCGTCATCGCCTCCGGGTCGTATGGCCACGTTCTTCTCAGCACGGATTCCAGCAGAGGCAGGATCGTGGGACCGTTGTAGGAGTTCACGAAGGCCTTGCGGCGGCCGAGCCGGACCAGGAAGGGGCGGATGTCGGGCAGCAGCGCGGGGTCGGGCGTCCCGCGCGAGAGGTCGATGACGGGTCCGGTGCCTTTCGCGGCGGACGGTCCCTTCTCGGGGTCCGGCGGCAGGGTCGTTGACACGGGCGTCTGCGGAAGGATGACGGTGCCCGACCGTCCCCGCGTCGCGACGACGCCGGACCTGGCGAGGGCATGGTATGCGGTGGAGACCGTGGAGGGGCTGACCGACAGAAGCGCGGCGAGGTCCCGCACGGCGGGAAGCCGCTGCCCGGGGCGCAGGGCCTCGGAGGCCGCCATGGCCGTCACCGTGGCGATGATCCGTTCGGGCATAGGGGTTTCCGCGTCCCTGGGAATCCTCACGACGAGACCGGAGGCGACGTCGTCCTTGCGGTCGTCGTGCGCGGTCCTCTCCGTCATCGGTTCCCTCCTTCGTGCCATAAGCGTCACCTCCAGCGATCCTCTGCCCGTTCCTGTGCGTCGGCCCGCTTCGTGTCCGTCCGCTGCGCGTCCATGCAGATCCTCGTGTGGCTACGGCTCCACGCCTTGGACCGATGGGGATGACGCCGGCGATGCATGGGGGGGCCGATGGCAGGGATGAGTCGGTTGCGGCGAATGGATCCGGACAACGTCCAGATATAGACAGCCTTTGTTTCGTCATCGCCATTCACGATGCGCCCGTTGGCGAGGGCGAAATGTCCGGACGCTGCCGGAAATGTCCAATGCCGAGAATGACGATCAGCCGGCGGCCGAGGCCCCGGATGGCATCACGATGACGTCCGCGTCATCACAGGGAAGGGAGATTCCATGGGACATGACTGCTCATCGGATGAATCGATATGGGATGACGCGGTCGCGCTCGACCGTCGTCACGTCTTCCATTCATGGCACGCGCAGAGGGACCTGCACCCCGTCGAGGTCGTCACGGGACATGGCGCCTGGCTGCGTTTCGCCGACGGCCGCGAGCTTCTCGACCTGACGAGTCAGCAGGTCAACGTCAACATCGGGTACCAGCATCCCGCGGTCGTGGAGGGCATCAGGAAACAGGCGGAGCTGCTGTGCACCATCGGTCCTGACTACGCGAATCTCGCCCGTGGCCGGGCCGCATCACTCGTCGCCCGCCGCGCCCCGAAGGGTTTTGAGAAGGTCTTCTTCACCAACGCGGGCGCCGATGCCAACGAGAACGCCATGCGGGCCGCCAGACTCGTCACCGGACGTGACAAGATCCTCTCCTCCTACCGCAGCTACCACGGCAACACCGGTGCGGCCATCAGCGCCACCGGGGACTGGCGTCGCAAGCCCAACGACTACGCCCGTGGCCATGTTCATTTCTTCACGCCGTACCTGTACCGCTCGGAGTTCTCCGCCACCACCCAGGAGGAGGAATGCGAGCGGGCCCTGCGGCATCTCGAGCACGTCATCCGGTTCGAGGGGCCGGACACCATCGCCGCCGTCCTGCTGGAGTCCATCCCCGGCACGGCGGGCATTCTCATCCCTCCGAAGGACTACTTCACGGGCGTCCGCGAGATCACCCGCAAGTACGGCATCCTCATGATCACCGACGAGGTGATGACCGGATTCGGCCGCACCGGCTTCTGGTTCGCCCTCGACGACTACGACTATGTGCCGGACATCATCTCCTTCGCCAAAGGATGCAACTCCGGATACGTCCCCGCCGGAGGAGTCATCATGTCCGATCCGGTAGCCGACCATTTCGACGACGTGGTGTTCCCCGGCGGTCTGACCTACTCCGGGCATCCGCTGGCCATGGGCGCCATCGTCGCCACGCAGGAGGCGATGGAGAAGGAGCATATCGTCGACAATGCCCATCACATCGGTGAGGAGGTCCTCGGACCCAGACTGACGGCTTTGATGGACCGGCATCCCAAGACCGGCGAGGTCCTGTCTCCTATAC
>CALEGL010000109.1 GCA_937876495.1 uncultured Bifidobacterium sp. | reverse complement strand
GGGACGCGCGTGACGGGGGCCGCAGGCACCGGTCGGTGTGAGGGCCAGGGCCCAGACTGCGCCGGCGGCGCGTGGCGCGAGGCCCAGAGCGGGCGGCGGGCGGGCCGGGGCGGCGGGGTGCCGCGGGTGTACGTCGATGCCTTCGTGGCCCGGCAGGACGAACTCACCGTGCTCACCGTGAGCTCCTCGGCCGGGGTCGTGACCTGCCGTCCGATCGGCCAGCGGCAGGACCACGGCGACTACCGCGAGTCCTGGCAGCCCGCCGAGGTGGAGGACTCGGCCACGTCGACGGCGCGGGACATCGCCCGTCGCGCCGTCGAGGGCCTGGTCGACCGCGCGCATGCCGCCGGGGAGACGGGCTGGGGCGTGTTCGGCGTCGAGCTGTTCGTCCTGAAGGACGGACGGGTGCTGTTCAACGAGATGTCCCCGCGCCCGCATGACACCGGCATGGTGACGATGATCTCCCAGCGCCTGAGCGAATTCGCCCTCCACGCCCGCGCCGTGCTCGGCCTGCCGGTCACCGAGGGGCATGTGGATCTGTCTCTGGCCCCCGGAACCGTGGCGGCCAGCCATGCGATCGTCGTCGAAGGCGAGGGCGAGGCCGTGTTCTCCGGGGTCGGGCGGGCGCTTGCCGAACCCGACCGCGAGCTGCGGATCTTTTCCAAGCCCGCCGTCCACGGCCATCGGCGCATGGCGGTGTCCCTGGCCATTGGCAGGGACTCCCGCGACGCACGCGACCGCGCCGCGGCGGTGGCGGATGCGCTCAACATCACCGTCTCCTGACCGACGCCGATCCCGCACCCGGGAATGGCCTGACGCGGCTCCCGTCCATGCATGCCCATGTATCACGCGGTTGCTACCCTGTTGGCCGTCGGCAATCCCCTCATAGCGTCTCGTGGCACACGAGGAAGGCGAGTCATGGAGAAACTGGAAAAGCTGTACGAAGGCAAGGCCAAGAAGATGTACGCCACGGACGACCCGGACGTGCTGTGGGTCGAGTACATGAACCAGGCCACCGCCGGGAACGGCGCGAAGAAGGCGCAGATCGCGGGCAAGGGAAGCCTCAACAACCGCATCACGTCGGCCGTCTTCGACCTTCTCGCCGCACGGGGCGTCCCCAGCCACTTCCTGCGCCGCATCTCCGACACCGAGCAGCTCGTGCGCCGCATGGACATGTTCCCGCTGGAAATCATCATGCGCAATGTGGCCGCCGGCTCCTTCGCCAAGCGCTACGGGGTCGAGGAGGGCACGCCTCTGAAGCGTCCGGTCCTCGAGTTCTGCCTCAAGTCGGACGAGCTGGGCGACCCCTTCATCAACGACGACGCCATCGTGGCCCTGGGTCTCGCCGACGAGGACCAGCTCGCCGAGATCTCCCGCCAGGCCCGGGCCGTCAACGACGCCCTCACGGACATCTTCGCCTCCATCGAGGTGAGGCTCGTCGACTTCAAGATCGAGGAGGGCACAACCAGCGACGGCCCCCTCCTCCTTGCCGACGAGATCACCCCCGACACCTGCCGGCTGTGGGACCTCCAGGGCCGCACCCGGCGCAACCAG
>CALEGL010000108.1 GCA_937876495.1 uncultured Bifidobacterium sp. | reverse complement strand
GCGGAGGACAGCCCTCTCGTCACGTCCCCCCGCGCCGCGCGACCGACGTCGACGACGACCCCTCCCACCGCCGCCAGGGCAAGGACCACGTCGACGACGTCCTCGGCGGAGGGGACATCGCCCTCGTCGCGTCTCAGAGCCAGAACCGGCACGCCATCCCATCTCGGCAATGCGGCCGTCAACGACCGGGCATCCGGAACGCCGGCGTTGACGTCCAGATCACGCCAGCGCAGTCCGCCGTCGTTCTCCACCCCCAGCAGCACATCGAGACCTCCCCCGTCAAAATCGGCATCCACGAGGACGCAGGGACGGCCATCTCCGACGAATCCACGCGCCAGAAGGGACGCCAGCGAGCTGAGCCCCACGCCACCGGACGCCGCGGACAGCAGCATCGGACGCGCGGCATCCGGAGGAACCGGAGGAGGGTCCACTGCCATACGCACCTCGTTTCCGTCTCATCTCAACGCCACGATGACGGTCGGCGACGCGGGCCATCCGTCGATGACCCCGCCATCCGTTGTGACGGCATCGGGACGCACGGAGGACCCACGTCCCCATGCGCCATCGCGTCTTCAGAACAACGTTCCATGACGGGAACGGCAATCGCAGGGGAATCATGTGGTCGTGCGGAGTCAGGCGAGCGGAAAAAGGAGGCCCGCCATATGGCGGGCCTCCCTGCAAGCATCAGCTCCGGTGGAATCTCTGCACAACACCATTGTTGCAACGGCAAGTCTTCGCAATGCCCGTCCAACAGATGATCTTCGTGACCATGTATCTTTGTGGGCTTCCACCTCTTCAGTTGTGCTTGCGCTTTCATTATCCCGCGCCCCGACGAATCCGCAAGCCGCGGACGGGCATTGTGCGCAACTTTCCCTTTCTGTTCCTTCCCCGTCATTTCAAGCGGACGGCTGAGCGTTCCTGTGACGAAAAACCACGAATACGTGCGATGATGTGCACTTCACCGCCGTGCACGGCGTGTCGCAGGCATCGGACCCGACGCGAGAGGAGACCGCCCGAAGGAATCCATGACGCAAGCCACGACGCAGGAACCATCCGAGGAGGCCGGCGACCTTTGCGGGGAGACGATCCATGGAAACGGTCCGGACGTTGGCTGCGAGCAGGAGTCGGCAAAGATGCAATCGGACGCTCCGAAAACACGGGCGACGAAACCGGGAAATCCGGATATCGAAGACCGGAACCAGCCGTCCGAGGTGCAAACTGAACGACTCGAATACGCCGAAGTGTAAACAGCATCTGAATTTCCGCGGGTCGACCCCGCCGCGACACCCGTTTCGACCTAAAGTGAAGACCATGGCACAGATCTTTGACGCACCCTCGAAGGCTCTTCTGCGCAGCCAGATCGCCGAGCACATCGCCGAAACCGACAAGGCGGACAAGCGAGAAGCCCCGGAGGACGAGAGGCCGCTTCCCGCGGACAGGTTCTTCGACCGCGAGCTCAGCTGGCTGAAGTTCAACAAGCGCGTCCTCGAGCTCGCCCAGGACACGGACGTCCCCTTGCTCGAGCGGGCGAACTTCGCCGCGATCTTCGCCTCCAACCTCGACGAGTTCTTTATGGTCCGCGTCGCCGGTCTCAAGCGCCGCATCGACTCCGGAATCGCCGTCACTGCAGCCTCGGGCCTGAGCCCCCGCCAGCAGCTGCGCGCCATCAGCGAGCAGGCGCACCGTCTCCAGGAGGAGCACGCCCACTACGTCATCGACCACATCCTGCCGGAGCTGGCGAAGCAGCACATCGTGCTGCTCAGCTGGGACAAGCTCACCACCGCCGAACAGGAGAGACTGTCGCGCTACTACCGCCAGCATGTCTTCCCCGTGCTCACGCCGCTCGCCGTGGACCCGGCGCATCCCTTCCCGTACATCTCCGGCAACTCCCTCAATCTCGCCGTGCTCGTGGAGAACCCCACCTCCGGCAAGTCGCATTTCGCCCGCGTGAAGATCCCCGGCAACCTCAACCGGCTCGTGCCCGTGGATGACCTGACCGACGAGGAGAGCCGCGAGGAGCGCTACGGCTTCATCACGATGGAGAACCTCATCATCTCCCACCTGGAGACGCTGTTCCCCGGCATGATCATCAAGGAGGCGCGGTCCTTCCGCCTGACCCGCAACGAGGACATCGACGTCGAGGAGGACGACGCCGAGAACCTTCTCAACGCCATGGAGAAGGAGCTGCTGCGCCGCCGCTTCGGACCGCCGATCCGTCTCGAGATCTCCGAGCAGACCAGTCCCTTCCTCTCCCAGCTACTCGCCGGGCAGCTCGGCATCAGCGCCGACGAGGTGTACCGCCTGCCCACGCCGCTGGACATGACGGTGCTTTTCGAGCTGCAGGGCATCGACCGCCCCGACCTCAAGTACAAGCCCTTCATCCCCACCACCAACCGGCAGATCGCCGAGGTGGAGTCCAGCCGGGCGCAGGACATCTTCGCCGCCATACGCGAGCGCGACATCCTGCTGCACCACCCCTACGACTCCTTCTCGACCTCCGTGCAGGCCTTCCTCGCCCAGGCCGCCGCCGACCCCAAGGTGCTGGCCATCAAGCAGACGCTATACCGGACCTCGAGCAACTCTCCGATCATCGACGCCCTCATCGACGCCGCGCACGCCGGCAAGCAGGTTCTGGCCCTGGTGGAGATCAAGGCGCGATTCGACGAGGACGCCAACATCGCCTGGGCGCGCAAGCTCGAACGGGCCGGCGTGCACGTCGTCTACGGCATCGTGGGACTCAAGACGCACTGCAAGCTCTCCCTCGTCGTGCGTCAGGAGGCGGATGGGCTGCGCCGCTACTGCCATGTGGGGACCGGGAACTACAACCCGAAGACCGCGCGGCTGTACACCGACCTCGGCCTGCTCACCTGCGACCCGGTCGTGGGGCAGGACCTCACGCGCCTCTTCAACCAGCTGTCCGGATACGCGCCGAAGTCCAGCTTCCATCGCCTGCTCGTCGCCCCACGCACCGTGCGCACCGGCCTCATCCAGCGCATCCGCCGCGAGGAGGCCGCGGCACGGGCCGGCAAGGATGCATGGATCCGTTTCAAGGCGAATTCCATCGTCGACGAGAAGACCATCGACGCCCTATACCGCGCCAGCCAGGCCGGCGTCCGCGTCGACATCGTCGAGCGCGGCATCTGCGCGCTCAAGCCCGGCATCCCGGGACTCAGCGAAAGCATCCGGGTGCGTTCCATCCTCGGCCGCTTCCTCGAGCACAGCCGCATCTACGCCTTCGCCAACTCCGACGGCCCGCAGATCGGCGAGGGGCCGGCCTCGGGCCCTGAGGTGTGGATAGGATCGGCCGACCTCATGCACCGCAACCTCGACCGCCGCGTCGAGGCCCTGGTGCGCATCACCGCGCCCGAGCAGGTCGACGAGCTCATCAAGTACATCGACCTGCAGATGGCCGACACCACGGTGTCCTGGCATATGGGCGCCGACGGCAGCTACGTGCGCCATTCGAAGGACAAGGACGGGCGGCCGCTCGTGGACAGCCAGGAGTATCTCATCCGCAAGCATCAACGCCGGCCCCACGCGGCGAACTGAACCGCCATGACGGGCACGACGACGGCCGACCTCCCCGGGCCGGCCGTCGTCGTCTGCGTCCGAAGATGACACGCTTCCTTGCCGCGGCACGGAAGCGGCCCCGGCAGGGGACATACCGCGCGACCCCGATGCCGACAAGGAAGGAAGACCCCCGATGAGACATATCGTCGAAGCGGCCGGAGGAATCGTCTACCGTCGTCGTGACCCGTCCGCCAATGACGACGACGAGGCAGGTGACGCGAGCGATATGCCCAATCGGACGGACAGCATCCCGAAGAAGCCGGCCGGGGACTCCGCCGGCGAAGGCGAGGATGACCGCTCCGCCGACGTATGCGCCCCCGATGACCCCGCCGACGACGACCACCCAGAAGAACATGAAAGCCGGGCCATCCACGACCTCGAGGTCTGCCTGGTGCACCGTCCCAAATATGACGACTGGAGTTGGCCCAAAGGAAAGCTGGAGCCCAACGAGTCCCATCGCCATGCCGCCGTCCGGGAGATAGGCGAGGAGACGGGGTACAGCGTCAGACTGGGCGCCGGCATCGGCGAAATCGAATATCCGCTTGATTCGGAGGGCCGCAGCTCGAAGTCCTCACGGCACTCCTCGTCAACGAAACGCATCCGCTACTGGATGGCCGATCTCATCAGCGACGAGGACGAAGACCGTCGACGAAACGCCCTGGGCCCCATACTCCCGGCGGACGCCGGCGAAATCGACCGACGGCTGTGGCTGCCCATTCGCCATGCGCGACGCATCCTGTCGCATCCCACCGATCGCACGATCCTCGATCAGTTCGTCGACCGTCTCCAGGAGGGATCCCGCGGCGCCACCCTCGTCATCGTCCGACATGCCAAGGCGGAGCCACGCAAGCTGTGGCAGGGCTCCGACGCGGGACGTCCCATAACGCCGCGAGGCGCGGCCGCCGCCTACGCGCTCAACCGCGAACTCGCATGCTTCTCCCCCGCCCGTCTCGTCTCCTCCCCATGGACCCGGTGTCTGGAGACCCTCGAACTGTTCTCCTGGCAGACGGGCATGCCCATCGGTACCGCGCCGGAGCTTACGGAGGAGGCCTTCGCGGAGGATCCGGACAGGACGTGGAGCGTCGTGCGCGGAAGGGCCGAGGAATGCATCCGGAATTCGTCAACCACCGTCATCTGCATGCATCGTCCGGTGATCGGAGCCATGTTCGCCCGTCTGCGGCCGATGTGCGCATCGAAGACGCTCGCATCCCAGCTCCTCGGCTCCTCACCGTACATGCCGACGGGTTCGGCCATCGTCCTGTGCTTCGCGAATGACGCCGAGCATCCCACCATCATCGACATCCAGAGAGCAGGCGCGATTGTCTACTGATTCGATCATCCCCTCATCCTCCTCGTCGGGCGTCGGCCCTGCGAGCTTCTCCCCCCCGCGTCTCGGATCCCAGAGGCCTTCACGGCCCGGACAGATCCGGCCCGGCCTTCTCGACCATCTGGCGGGAGGTCCTGACCCTCAGGCGGTTCATGAGATGGGCCATCTCTCCGCGGCGGCCCTGCTCGACCGCGTGCATCACAGCATGGACCCCGTCATCGTCCGGCGCGTGCTCACCCTCGTGGACACGGAAGGCGTCGACATCATCGCCCAGCTGTGGAGCGACTGTGAGCCGGATTCGCTGCCGGGAATACTGTGGAGGCTGTATCTGCTGCGCTCTTGGGTGAGGAAGGACGGCGAGCGCATCGCGACTCTGTGGAACGCGGGCGAACCCCGGGCGACGGCCGCCTCGGCCATCACCGGCATAGACCAGACGCCGTCGGCCGGGGACATCGCACGGACGGCGGACTCGATCCTGTCCGGCGCGTTCACCGGGGACTTCGCCGTCGCTCTGGACAGGGCGGCCTCTTTCACCGAGGTCATCGCCACCGGCCTGCGCATGGACGCATCCCGCAACCACCCCGACGACGACCCCGACGGCAAGGCCCGTCTTCTGCACACCTCAAGCAATCTCCGAACCACGTCCTCCACCTTCCGGCGCGGAGCTTCTCTCTGGCGGCGCGGACGGCTCGAGTAGCCGATGTGCGACGGCGATGAACACGCACGCCGCGGCGCATCCGGAATCAGCCGGGTGCCACATCCCGCAATAGGCTTCCGGTGCCCGGAATCCGGCAACCACATGCCAGACGCCGCGCATGGCGGCCGAATGCGCGGGATATACTGGCCGGGACGTCGGGTCATGCTTAAGCCCCGGGCTCCATTTGTTGCCGCCGCGAGCGGCGTTTGCGCCGACAGGCGCTTTCGTGGCTCGACGTCATCATTCTTTTTCTCCGGAGTTCCTCCTCGACTTCCTAGGTCCGGACGTCGCCGGCCCAAGGGCATGAACAGATCGCTCCGTCTGCCGTGCCATGACAGCCCCAGACTTCTCCGGCACCCATCCACAGCGAGGAACCGCGTGTTCCGTCCCCGACTCCCCGCGTCCATCCCGACACTCCAAGGGCCTAGTCTGGAGGCATGGAACTTCACGTCCTCAACCATCCGCTGGTGGAGCACAAGCTCACCGTCCTGCGAGACAGGAACACGCCCTCCAACATCTTCCGCGAACTCGTCTCGGAGCTCGTGACGCTCGAGGCCTACGAGGCCACCCGGAACCTCGACGTCGTCGACAAGCCGATCGAGACGCCCATCTGCCCCATGGTCGGCAAGAAGCTCGCCGGCCCCAAGCCCATGGTCGTTCCCGTGCTGCGCGCCGGACTCGGCATGCTCGACGGCATGACGAAGCTGCTGCCCACCGCCGAAGTCGGGTTCCTCGGCATGCGTCGCGACGAGGCCACGCTCGACATCATCACCTACGCCAACCGGCTGCCCGAGGACCTCACCGGACGTCAGTGCTTCCTGCTCGACCCCATGCTCGCCACCGGCGGCACCCTGGTCGCGGCCACCCACTATCTCGCCGAACGCGGGGCCAAGGACGTGACGGCGATCAACATCATCGCCGCGCCCGAAGGGCTGGAAAGACTCAAGAAGGACATCGACCCCTCCATCGACTTCAAGGTCGTCGTCTGCGCGGTGGACAAGAGCCTCAACGAGCACGCCTACATCGTCCCTGGGCTCGGGGACGCCGGCGACAGGCTCTACGGCGTCATCGACTGACGGAACCGCGTACAGAGGCGTCGCGCGCCGGCGCCGGCGCTGGTGGGTCTTTGAGGCCTTCGCTACCGCTCCTGCGGCGGGACGAAGGCCTCAAAGATATGCCTGTCGAACCAGGACCCGCAAGTCGCCAACTCCTCGGGACTGCGCACCGTCCAGGAGACCGTGGTGGCGCCCAGACGCCGAGCGAGAACCACCGAGGGGTCGTCGCCCCCCACCCAGTCGTAGGCGATGAAGTCAGGTCGTGACACCCAGTCGAAGGCGAGAAGCCCCGCCGCCCACGTGGTGATGCCGTCGCGCCGCAGGTCGCCTCGGCATGAGAGCTGACCCCGGTTCACCTCGGGACGATGGCGCCGATACCAGCCCATGGCCCCCGGATGGAAGGACTCCACGACGTAGGGCCCCTCGTAGGCGGACAGCAGGGCATCGCCCTTCTCCATGAGCAGTTCACACCGGTCGGACCACCGCCTGTTATCGGTGAACTTGTATTCGACGATTAGGGGAACACGTCTCGCGACGACGCCGAGGACATCCGAGAACAGCGGGACATGCTGGAAGTCGCCGGCCTTCGCGACGGACGATGTCCTCCTCTGCGCGGCGGACGAAGCGACGGCATTGCCAGCTGCGGACGGGGCGGGGAACAGGGGGATGCCGCACAGCTCGTCATAGGTCAGATCGGCCACCTGCCGCGGATCCGCGGCGACGCGCCGCAGGTCGGGGTCGTGGACGACGACGACCTGGTCGTCGGCGCTGA
This sequence comes from uncultured Bifidobacterium sp., assembly GCA_937876495.1. GTDB lineage: Bacteria > Actinomycetota > Actinomycetes > Actinomycetales > Bifidobacteriaceae > Bifidobacterium. Next base: position 6,594 of record CALEGL010000108.1, on the reverse strand, counting down.
GCTGCAGATCCAGCTCGATGCCGTATCCCGCCTCGCAGGCCGCGGCGAAGGCCGCCAGCGAGTTCTCCGGGGCGAGGGGGGCATCGCCGTGGGATTCCCCAGCGCCGTATCCGGCCTGGACGGCCATCCTCCGCGCGAGGGCGACGTAATCGGCGCCGCCGGACGCGTACCGGGGCGTCAGCCCCGATCCGGCGTCATGAAGACCGCGATGCGCATACCAGGCCCGCGGCACCTCCGGCACACCATCGCGCCAGCGGGTCTGCGCAAGACGCGGGGCGACCGTCCACACGGCCGCGCCACCGGCCACCGCCGCACCCGCCAGGGCACGCCGAAGGAACCCGCTCCGCCCATGCGATTGTCGTCCAACTCCGCTCATGGCAATCCTTTCTCCAGGGTCATTCCTACAATCACGCGGCCATCGTCGACGTCCCTGACCATGCGCCGTCCGTGACCATATTCCCATCGCTCACGCCGGCCCCCACGCACCCACCTCCGAAGCCCCTCGCGAACCCGCGGTCCCGAGTCGCGAAGAGAATCGTCGTCTACTGCTTCCTGGACCGACGCCCCTTGAAGTAGATGTCGAAGACGATCCACGCCGACAGCAGGAACGCCACGACGTACCCCATGAAGCCGATGACGGGGATGCCGAAGACCACCGGCTTCATCCCCGCGAAGTAGACGATGGAGGATCCGACGAACAGCCCCACGACGATCAGGGCCATCGTCAGACGGTTGAGCATGTCGGACAGGATCCGCAGCGGCTCCTCGGAGCCCACGAGTCCCACGTTGACGCGCAGCTGTCCGCGGGTGAGCATCCTCGACGCCACGCGCGTCTCCGCGAGCGCGGCCAGCAGCCCGTGGATGGCCCCATGCCCTTCGGTTCCGAGGCGTCTGAGCTCGCCGGCGACGGCCTTGTCCGCCGTCGTGGATGCGGCGATGTGCTTCGAGATGATGTCAATCATGTTCACGTCGGGGATGAACTGGTCGAGCAGACCCTCCAGGGTCACCAGGGCGCGGCCGACGGTGGTCACCGTCCCGGGGACCTCGATGCCGTGCCGACGAGCCATCTGCGTGAGCGCGGTGAGGAAGGAGGCGATGTCAAGTTCGGAGAGGTCCACCGTACCGTATTCGGCGACGATGGCGTCGAGGTCGCCGAGCAACCCCGGATAGTCCGCGACGACGGTGTCGGATCCCGCGAATCGCAGAAGCCCGTCGGCGAGCCGAGGCGAGTCCCGTGCGGCGACGGCGAAGATCATCTCGCGCAGCACGGAGCGCGTCCGCGCGTTGAGACGACCCGTCATCCCGAGGTCGATGAGGACGATATGGCCGCCGGAGATGATGATGTTGCCCGGATGCGGGTCGGCGTGGAAGAAACCGGCGTCCAGCACCTGCGTGGCGTAGTTGTCGACGAGCTTGGTGCCGATCTCCCTCAGGTCGTACCCCGCCTTCGTCAGAAGGTCGGGCCTCGACACGGAGATGCCCTCCACATAGTCCATGACGACGACGTGCTCGGTGCACAGATCCGGATAGGGGCTCGGACAGTCCATGTAGGCGTAGTCGGCGCAGAAGCGCTTGAACTCGGCGAGGTTGCGCGCCTCGACGAGGAAGTCCGTCTCCGACTCGAAGGTGTCCCAGAGCTCCTCGACGACGCCCTTGAGGTCGACGACCTGCGCGCTGCGCACGACATGACCGGCCGCAGAGGCGATTGACCGCATGATGGCCACGTCCTGGGCCATGGTCTCCCGCACGCCGGGCCTCTGGACCTTGACGGCGACGTCATGCCCGTCCCGGAGAGTGGCTCGGTGGACCTGGGCCAATGACGCCGATCCCAGGGGCTTGGGGTCGACATCGGTGAACACCTCGTCGATGGGACGCCCGTACTCCTTCTCGAGGACGGCGACAACGGTCTCATAGGGCATGGGATCGGCATCCGCTCTGAGTTTGGACAGCTCCTGGCGGAAGGATTGCGGGAGAATCTCCGAGCGCATCGACAGAATCTGCCCAACCTTGACGAAGGTCGGCCCCAAGGCCTCGAACATCAGCCTCATCCGCTCGGGGGTGAGGCCGTGAACGACGTCGAAGCGGCTTGCGATGCGGGCAATCTCCACAAGCCTGCGGGCCGCTCCGCGACGGGTGAGATGATAGCGCGCGGAGAAGGAGCGGCGCCGTCCACCCAGAAGACCGATGGTCTCCGACCCCCGTGGCGTCCTCGGCGATCCCGCCGATGACGGACCTGGGACGCTACTTCGCGTCGTCGGCCGCATCCTTCGTCCCGGAGGCGCCTGTGGCCGGAGCGTCCTTGGACTCGGCGGCGCGACGCTTGAGCTCGGTGTTCAGCGCCTTGCCCTGCTCGACGGTGAGCTCCCCCTTGGCCACCAGGGCGTCGACGATCTCCTGGCTCTTCTCGACGGTCGTGGCGAGGGCGCCCACACCTGCGAGGAACACCTTGCGAAGACCGTCGCCGAAATCGATATCAGCCATGATTGCCTCCTTACGATACCGCCCACTCTACAGCACCGGAGGGGTCCAGGGAGGAGCCCGCGGGACGACGCGCGGCGGACTTCGGAACCTATCGCGGACGGGAAGCGGCCACGGCCCGGGCCTGCGCCGCGATGCCGTCAAGACGCGCCAGCTCGGCGCGCATGGCCGACGTCTGCTCGGGTCGGAACCCCCCGTAGCGACGCTCGGCCGCCACGCGGATGAGATGGTCGGCGAGCCGGGGGTTCTTCGGCAGCACCGATCCGTGCATGTAGGTGCCGATGACGTTGTGCACGCGGGCGCCCTCGGTGTGGTCCTCGCCGTTGTTGCCGGTGCCGTCCATGTCCACCTGGCCCAGCGGTGCCGTGTCGCCGCGCAGGAAGGTCTGCCCCGAGTGGTTCTCGTAGCCGATGACGTCGCCGAAGTCATCGGTGTGCTCGACGAGATTGCCGATCATCCGGCGTCCCCGTCCTTCGGTGAAGACGTCGAGCACGCCGATGCCCTCGAGGCGTGTGCCGTCCACCGTCTGGAAGTAGGAGCCGAACAGCTGATACAGACCGCAGATCATGAGCATGGGCACGCCATCGCGCGCCAGACCACGCAGCAGGTCGGCGCGACGGAACAGGTCGTCGGTGATGAGCTTCTGCCCGTTGTCCTGGCCGCCGCCTCCGAGGATCAGGTCGACGTGGTCCGGCCAGTCGTCGCCCTGGTTGTAGCGGTGGAGCACCGGCTCATAGCCGTACAGGGCGAGCCTGCGCAGGACGACGAGCACGTTGCCCCAGTCGCCGTAGATGTTCATGTCCCGGGGATACAGGGACATGACGTCGATCGTCGAGACCATCGGCTCCTCTTTCAGCGTCCCACGCCCGCGTCGGGGACGCTGGCGAGACGGCCCAGCGTCGCGCGTATGCGCAGCATGGCCGTATAGGTGCAGTAGATATGCCCGGGCTCCCCTTTCGAGGACCGGACGAAGGCCGCGACCGCTCGCTCGAGGTCGGTGTCGACCTCGCGGACGGGAACCTGGTCGTATCCGAGGCGCAGGGCCATGTCCCAGGCGCGCGTGCCGGAGACCATGTCGATCCCCCGGGTCTTGAGGCAGATGAAGTCGACGTCCCACAGCCAGCTCATGTCGCGTCCGTCGGCGTATTCGTCGCAGATGGCGATCATCGTGCGATGGGTGGCATGGTCGAAGGACGACAGCGACAGTCGGAAGCCCATGGGGTTCTTCACGAGCAGAAGCTCGACAGGCGCCCCCGCAACCGTGATGGATTCGCCACGGCCGAAGGCGGGCGTCACCTCGCGCAGCGCCGACATCAGTTCGGAGGCTCCCGCCGCCGCGGCCCTCCGCGCGCGGGGGGAGGCGGAGGGGTCGGCGCGGACGATTCCCTGCACGGCTCTGACGGCGGCGAGCCCCGCCGCCGCGTTGTAGAGGTTGTAGACGCCCTCGAGGCGCACGGCCGTCGTCACGTCCGCTCCGTCCATGCGGAACGTGGCCTTGTGGTCGCCCACGGCGAGCAGCGTCACGTCGGCGTCGGGCGCGTCGGCACCCGTCCGCGTCACGGGAGCGTCGGTGGAGGGGCCCCCGGACGCGTCCGCCGACGCCACGGAGCGGGAGGCGGTGCCTGCCGACCCCCCGAGGTCTGCGGCATGCATGTCGTCATCGGAGGGGAAGGCCGCCCTCAGCGAGGGATCCAGCCCGAAGTACCGCACGGCGACGCCCGGTGCGACGGATGCGGCGAGCGCGGCGATCCGGGGATCCTCGCGGTTGAGGACGACGGCGTCGGTCGTGGCCGCGGCGGAGCGTCCGAGAAGGCGCGCCGTGTTGTCGATCTCCCCGAAGCGGTCGAGCTGGTCGCGCAGCACGTTGAGAAGCAGCGTGACACGAGGACGGACCTCATGCACGAAGCGCACCGCGTAGGCCTCGTCAAGCTCGAGCACCGCCACGTCGGCGTCAAGGCGCCCCCGGACGCCGACGCTGGCAAGCAGGGCCGAGGCGACGCCACGGGTGAAGTTCGACCCCGTGGGGTTGGTGAACACCCTCAGCCCCAAAGAGGACAGCATGGAGGCCACCATGCGGGTCGTCGTGGTCTTGCCGTTCGTCCCGGAGACCAGGACCACGCCGTATGGCAGCCGTCCGAGCGTACGCGGCAGAAAACCCGGGTCGATGCGCTCGGCGACCATGCCCGGGAAGGCGCTGCCCCCGTGGCGCAGCAGCCTCGATGCAACGCGGGCGAGACGCCCCACGGTCGGCGTGACGGCGGACATCCACGGACGCGGATCGCGCGGGGCGTCGTCCGAACCCGGACCCCGTCCGACGACGGGGGCGTTCCCGCCCTTGCACGACTGAGACTCCGTCATGTCACACCCCCTGCTGCCGATCCTGCGGCATGTCCTTGAACTTCGACGTCGATCCCACGAACGCCAGATGGAAGGTGTCGGTGGGGCCGTTGCGGTGCTTGGCCATGATGATGTCGGCCTCGCCGGGGCGGTCCTCCTTGTCGTAGAAATCGGGGCGATGCACGAGAAGCACGACGTCGGCGTCCTGCTCGATGGACCCGGACTCGCGCAGGTCGGAGAGCTGCGGCCGGCGGTCGTTGCGCATCTCCGGGCCGCGGTTGAGCTGGCTCAGCGCGACGACGGGGACCTCGAGCTCCTTGGCGAGCAGCTTGAGGGCACGGGAGAACTCCGAGACCTCCTGCTGGCGACTTTCGACCTTCTTGCCGGACGTCATGAGCTGCAGGTAGTCGATGACGACGAGACGCAGGTCATGGGTCTGCTTGAGCCGGCGGCATTTGGCGCGGATCTCCATCAGGCTCATGTTCGGGCTGTCGTCGATGAACAGCGGGGCGTCCTTGAGGCGCGACCAGAAGTCGTTGAGGGCGCTCCACCGATCGGGGGTGATGTCGTCCGCCCTACGGAGGATCGACAGCGGGATGTCCGTCTCGGCGGAGATGATGCGCTGCGCGATCTCGACCTTGCTCATCTCCAGGGAGAAGACGATGGAGGTCATGTGGTGGTGGAGGGCAGCCGAACGGGCGAAGTCGATTCCCAGCGTGGACTTGCCCATGGCCGGGCGTCCGGCGACGACGATCATCTGGCCGGGCTGAAGCCCCTGCGTCAGATCGTCGATGTCCCGGAAGCCCGTCGGGACCCCGCGTTCGATCTCGTGGTTCTGCAGCTTGTCGAGCTGGTCGAGGGTGTCATGGACGACGGATCCGATAGGAGAGTAGTCCTGGCGCACGCGGCCGACGCTCATCTCGTACACCTCGGACTGGGCGAGGTTGACGACGTCCTCGGCCTGCGAGCCCTCGGCCGAGTATCCCAGCTGCACGATCTTCGTCCCCGTGGCGATGACGTTGCGCAGGATGGAGCGCTGGCGGACGATGTCCGCATAGTAGGTGGCGTTCGCCGCGGTGGGCACCGATGCCACGAGACTGTGCAGATAGTCGGCCCCGCCGATCTTGTCGAGGTCCCCGGCCTTGAGAAGCTCGTTGGCGACGAGGACGACGTCGACGGGCTTCGATGTGGCGAAGAGGTCGATGATGGCCTGATACACCGTCTGGTTGCGTGGCTGGTAGAAATCGGCCGCCGTCAGCGTCTGCGACACCTCGCCAATGGCGTCCTTGCTCATGAGCATGCCGCCGAGGACGGCCATCTCCGCCTCGTCGTCATGCGGGGGGACGCGGTCGAAGGCGGGGTTTCCAGCCGGGAAGGACACGGCCCCGCCCTCTCCGTTCCCGGCGGACGACGCCTGCGGGCGTCGCCGGGAGCCGTCCCAGGACTCATCCTCTGCCATGATCACCCCTCCGTCGTGTTTCGAGTATAGGACCGGCGCCGGCGCCCCCGGCGAAACCGGCCGCGGACCCGATCGCGGCGTCCGATGACGACACACCGGCCGACGGATGTGAACAAAGGAAAAAGTTATCCACATTCTGGGCGTGTTCGTGGGGGTAATGCCCACGGTTATCCACATCGTGGGGATAACTCGGTGCATAGCGTGGGGATTGTTCTTCGAGGTCACGATGCCCGGTTGCCGAACCCCTGATGATGTGATATCCGTCCGCTCCCATCGGAGGAGGACCCAGAGCTCCCGGCGTCGCCATCGGACGGACGCGG
>CALEGL010000107.1 GCA_937876495.1 uncultured Bifidobacterium sp. | reverse complement strand
GTCGGGTCGCAGCGAGAGACCGCAGCGCACGTTGGCGCGCAGCCCCCTCCCGCCCCGGACGGTCAGGCGGCGGCGAATGCGGGTCACGAGCTGCGGGAAGGTGAACCGCAGGAGAACGGGGGTTTGGTGGGGTCTTGCGGAAATCCTCCGAGGCAATGGATGACACCGTAATGTGAGGAAGAAGACATCCAGCTGGAAGCGGGAGGACACGCATGGAATCCTTCGGGATGGCATCCGTCTCCGCGGCTCCTCGACACTGACGGCGAGAGGCCCGGACGGCCGCCTCCGACCCCGTAGAATCGTTCAGGCCCGGGGAAACGCCTGGTCGTAACGGCGGCGTGCGACCTCCATGGACACATGCGTGTACCGCTGCGTCGTCGTCAGCGAGGAATGGCCGAGAAGCTCCTGCACCTCGCGCAGGTCGGCGCCCCCGTCGAGCATATGCGTGGCCGCGCTGTGCCGCAGGGCATGGGGACCGATGTCGGGGACGTCTGCGCGACGGGCCGCCTCATGCACCACGCGACGCACGACGCGCTGATCGATGCGCCCGCCGCGGGCGCCGACGAACACAGCCTCGCCCGATTCCGGACCGAGAAGCCGCGGACGGCCGCGGGAGAGCCACGCGTCCAGGGCATCGGCGGCGGGGGCCCCGAAGGGGACGACGCGCTGCCTGTTCCCCTTCCCCGTGACGCGGACGAGACGCTGCCCGGGATCGACGTCCGGCACATCCAGACCGACGAGCTCCCCCACGCGCATCCCCGTGGCATACAACAGCTCCACGATGGCCGCATCCCGCAGCGCCAGCACACGGTCGGTCTCGGAGCCTGCGTCCTTCCGACGGGGGGAGGCGGACGCCGGAGCGGAGCCGCGACCGGCGGCCTCATCCGCCGTCATCCCCCGACCCTCGCCGGCGGCCTCATCCGCCACGTCCATCATCCGTTCGGCCTGGTCGCCGGTGAGAACGACGGGCAGGTCGACGGGAATCCGAGGGGTCATCAGTGCCGCCGCCGGGTCGGACCGCAGCACCCCATGCGATGCCGCCCAGGAGAAGAAGCCCCTCACCGCGACGACGCGGCGGGCCATCGTGGCCCGCGACATCCCCGGCGAAACCCTCACCATCCATTCGCGCAGGTCATCGATTCCCACCCGGGACAGATCGGCGGCGGTCCGCACGTCCATCACCTCCAGGCATGAGCGGATGTCCCCTCCGTAGGCGCGCCGGGTGTTGGCGCTCAGACCCCTGTTCGACGACAGCCAGGACAGATACGCCTCCAACAGGGTTCCACGATCATCGTCGGCCATAGGCCTCCCGCCCCTTGACGCCACGATCTACAGCACACTGTACGACCTCCACGCGCATGGCCTGGCGGCAACGTCCCCTCGCCCGTCATGCCATGTCGGGCGGCGCGACGTCACGAAGCGGGTATGCGCATCCCTTCGCGGCCGCCGCAGGGGTTGCAGAGGACGGAAGAGAAGGAAGGGAAAGAGGACTAGGGAGAGTGAGAGTTCACGGGAAGCCGAGGGAGGAGGAAAGAAAGGAACGTCCATGAAGGAGACGACCTCGGGCGATAGGATGACGGGAGAGGGAGCAGAACGGCCGGAATCCGGAGGGGCACGCCTTGGACGGGCAGGTCCGTACGATCGGATCGATGCCGGCCGCGACCCGTCGACGGCCGCCGAGCCGCGGGCAAACTCACGACCTGAGCCGCATGCCGGTACGGCACCATCCAGACGCCGACGCGCATCCCACCGCCGGCGACACGAGAAGGAAGCGCATATGGCCCGACATGCACAGCACAAGACGGAATCGCCGGCGAGACGGGAGAGGATCCCCGAGAGAGATCGGCCCACCCCGGTCCCATCCTCGTCCGCGCATCCCCTGCCATCCCAGCCGCCCATGCATCGGGAGACCAGGGAACGGCCGGAGAGTATCGCCGGCGCCGCGAAGCCAGGGCCCGCCGGGAACGACACCGAGGGCTCATACCATACCGTCGCCAGGGCCGTGGACCTCGCGAAGTCCTACGGAACGGGCGACACGGCCGTGATCGCCCTCGACCACGTGAGCGTGGACTTCGAACGCGGAGGCCTCACGGCGATCATGGGCCCCTCGGGCTCAGGCAAGTCCACCCTCATGCACTGCATGGCCGGGCTGGACACGCCGACCTCCGGCAAGGTGTTCGTCGAGGGCCTCGAGGTCTCCGCCATGGGCCAGAGGCAGCTCACGCGTCTGCGCCGCGAGCGCATCGGCTTCATCTTCCAGTCCTTCAACCTCGTCCCCACCCTCACGGCGAAGGAGAACATCCTTCTGCCCCTGCAGATCGCCCGGCGTCCCATCGACCGCGACTGGTTCGACCACGTCGTCCGCGTCGTGGGGCTGGAGGACCGTCTCGACCATCGTCCCAGCCAGCTGTCCGGCGGACAGCAGCAGAGGGTGGCCTGCGCCCGCGCGCTGGTGGCGCGCCCCTCCGTCATCTTCGCCGACGAGCCCACCGGCAACCTCGACTCCAGATCCAGCCGCGAGGTTCTGCGCTTCCTGCGCCACAGCGTCGAGGACTACGGGCAGAGCATCGTCATGGTCACCCACGACCCCCGGGCCGCCTCCTATGCGACGCGGGTGCTGGTGCTCGCCGACGGCCGCATCACCGAGGACCTGCGGGACCCCAGCTACGATCGGATACTCGACGTGTTCGCCGGCGACTCCGACCCGGAGGATCCGGTCGTCTCCTCCGCTGAGACCGCCGCCGGCCTCGAAGGAGATGGGATGGACGCGACCGACCCCGAACGGTCCGACGGCGATATCCGGAAGAAATCCACGGCGGCGGACGACGGGGACCGATCGTGATCCGCATCGGTCTGCGCGACGCGCGCGGCCATTTCGGCCGATTCGTCATGTCAATCGTGGCCATAGCCCTGGGCGTGGCCTTCGTGGTCGGCTCCTTCTGCTTCCGCCAGATGCTCGATAACCAGGTCTCCGAGATGATGGCGACAAACGCCGACCACGACGTGTACGTACGAGGCTCCGAGAAGACGTCCTCGACGGGGTCGGAGGCCGCCGCGCCCACGACCTCGTCGAGTTCGGAGAGCTACAACGCCATCGACTCGGATCTGGCGACGACCATCAGGAAGGTCCGGGGCGTCGTATCGGCCTCCGCATCGGGGTCGCTGTCCGGCGTGGTGCTCGTGGATCACAAGGGCGACGCCGTCTCGACCATGGGCTCGTCGACCCTGGCCATCGCCATGGGGACGTCCGAGCCGTGGAGGTCGGCGCATTTCACCTCCGGGCATGAGCCGACCAGGGACGACGAGATAGCCCTGCACTCGTACGCCGCCGAGAAGTCGGGTCTGTCCGTGGGCGACAAGGCCACCGTCGTCTTCTCCGACGGGACGCGGACCATGCGCGTCGTCGGCGTCTTCTCGACGGACTCCACGCAGGCCGGAGCCATCATCCTCGGCATATCCCCGTCCCTGCTGAAGCACTACCGGTCGCTGACCTCAGCCAGTTCGACGACGACCTCATCGATCGGCGTGTACGGGAATCTGAAGACGCCTTTGGACGCCGCCGCCCAGCAGAGACTCGCCGACCGCATCAACGCGGCGCTTCCGGCAGGGTCAAAGGCCCATGCCGTCACCGGCGACGAGATGCGTGACGAGGCGACGAAGACCACTCAGGAGCAGCTGGGATTCGTCCAGCCGCTGATTCTCATTTTCGCCGTCATCGCGCTGTTCGTCGGATCCTTCATCATCGCCAACACCTTCTCGATGATCGTGCGCGAGTCCATGCGCGGATACGCGCTGCTGCGCTCCGTCGGGGCCTCCCCCGCGCAGGTCTTCTCCACGGTCATCGTCCAGGCGCTGGCGATGGGCGTGGTCGGATCCGGCATCGGCATAGGCCTCGGATGGGGGATGGTCCGCCTCATCGTGGTCGGACTGTCCCATGCCGGTCTGCCTCTGAGCGGGTCGGCCGACCCCACCGTTAGCGATATGCTCATCGGATTCCTCGTGGGTCTGGTGGTGTCCGTCATCGGGGCCGCGCTTCCGGCCCGCCGCGCCGCCTTCGCCCCACCCATCCAGGCGATGAACGAGACGGTCAACCCCGAGAAGCCCGTGCGGCTGCGCGGCGCCCTGGGAACCGCGATGGTCGTGCTTGGCGCGGCCAGCTGGGCGTTCACCGTGGCACTGGCCAGGGCGGACGGCGACGGTCCGACTCCGTGGAGCGCGGTGAACTCGATGTCCACCGGATGGCCGCTGGGCGTCGGCGCAGCCCTGGTGATCCTCGGAGTCATCGTCATCGGCCCGGCGTTGGTGTCCCCCGCCGGCGCGGTGCTGGGATGGCTGCCGTCGAAGGTCTTCCGCGTGACCGGATCCCTGGCCACCCGCAACCTGTCCCGTTCGAAGCGACGCACCTCCAACACCGCGGCCGCGCTGTTCGTCGGCATCGCCATCGTCAGCTGCCTGGCCGTCATCGCCGCCTCGGCGAAGACCTCCGTGTCCTCCCTCATCGACACCGGGCTCAAGGCCGACTTCGCCCTGAGCACCGCCAGCTACGGCAGGATCCCGGACGGAGCCATCAAGGCCGTCAGAGGAACCGACGGGGTCGGCTCCGTCACCACGGTGAGCGTGGCCACGGGCGTGACCGTCGACGGCGGCTCCACATCGGCGTCGACGACGGTGCTCGTCGCCGGATCCGCCCTGTTCACCAGGGCCTTCGCGGCCACGGCGACGGCGGGGAACGCCGCGAAGGCGCTTGACGACGGGCAGCTCGTCATCGGCAGCACCGTAGCCAAGGACCGGGGATGGAAGGTCGGGGACAGGGTGAAGGTCACGTTCTCCGCCAACGCCCTGGCATCCTCCTCGACCGCATCGGCGGAATCGAAATCGGCGTCGGGGAGCTCCTCCACGGACGCTACGGCGAAGGCGTCCCCCTCGGCGACGGCGTCGTCCTCAGCGGCCGGCTCCGGCGTGGCGGGGACGTTCGACGGCTCCGCATCCGGCGGAGCCTCCTCCGGGTCGACGGCCACGGTGACGTCGGGAAGCCGCACCCTGCGCATCGGCGCCATCGTCGACAACGCCGCCTATCGCAGCACGATGGTCATCAGGGACTCCGTCGCCGACGGGTTCATCGATTCGCGTGCCCGGATCGTCGTCGACGTCTTCGTGACCGCGGCGAAGGGGCAGGACCTTCCGACGCTCAAGAAGCGTCTGCTCAGGGCCGTGCGCCCCTACTACGTGGTCACGGTGATGAACCACGAGGACTACAAGTCGGCCATCAGCTCCGCGATCGACCAGATGCTGCTCATCCTCTACGCGCTGCTCGCATTGTCTGTTCTCATCGCCATCTTCGGCATCGTCAACACCCTGGCTCTCAACGTCTCCGAACGCACCCGCGAGATCGGTCTGCTGCGGGCCATCGGCACCTCCCGCTCGCAGATCCGCGGGATGCTGGGCATCGAGGCGGCCATCATCTCGGTGTTCGGCACGCTTCTGGGAGTGGCCACCGGAGTGGCGGCCGGCGTCGTGATCCGCCAGGTGTACGCCTCGCAGGGTCTGGAGAATCTCACCATCCCCTGGACGCAGCTCGTCGGGTTCCTTCTCGTCTCCATCCTCGTCGGCCTTCTCGCCAGCGTCTCCCCCGCCAGCCGAGCCCTGCGCAAGCCCGTTCTCGACGCCGTGGCCAGCGAATAGAGGCCGGCGGCTGGTGACGGCCGACGAGTGAAGGGGCGTATGACTGGACATATGACCCGGAGAACCGACGCAGGCAGGAACGGTGACGCGACGAGGACGCCCGGAGCACCCGACGCGGCGAACGCCGCCGACACGACGACGGTAGCCAGTACGCGGGGCCAAACGCCCCGTCTTCCTCCGGCGGGGGCGATTCCGACGGGGGTGCGCGTGGTGGTACGCATGCGCGACGGCGTGGACCCCCGCACCGGGAGGATGACGTTCCGCGACGTGATCGGCCATGTTCTCGGCTGGGACGGACGGGTTCTCGCCATCAGGCGGGATCCGTCCCGCGACGGCTCGCGTCCCGCCGAGGCCATGCGGATCGATGGGGAGACGATAGCCGTGCTCAAGCCCGTCCCCGAACGCCGTCCCTTCATCCCCGGACGCCACCGGAGCCGGGACTGACCGGCTCGGTGGGTTCCGGCCGGCATCGGCCCGAAGCCGGCACACCGGCCGAATCCGGCGGTCGGGTGCTAGAAGTCCCGTCTTTCGACGCGGACCCGCCAGCCTGTTCCGGCTGCAGCGGAGCCTTCGCCGGTGACGTTATCGCCGGTGGAGTCATAGCCGGTAGGGTCGATGCCGACGATTCGTTCACCCCGCAGGGCCGAATCCTTCAGGATCCGTCTCCACTCCCCCGAGCCGACCGCCTCACCATCCAGTCCGAACCCGCGCCGATCCGCCGGTCGGGACAGCGCGGAGCGATAGTCGCGATATGGCTGCCCCGCCGCGAAGAATGCGTCGATGTCCGACGCATCGCCCCTTTCAAGCATGCCCGCGGCATCCTCCAGACGACGCGACATCTCATGCAGCAACCTCGCGACGTTGCGGGAGTCCTCGACGACCATGGCCCTGGTGCGCTGCGGATCGGTGAGGGCCACCCGCGTCATGTCCCTCCACGATCCCGCCGACATCGCCGCCGCCACGCAGCGCTCGGGGGCCGCCGTGAGCTCGTTGATCATCGCCGTGGCCACCACATGGGGCATATGGGAGATCATGGCCGCCGACCGGTCATGCAGCGCGTCGTCGATGACGATGATCCGGTCCCCCACCTGCTCAAGCACCAGTCGCACGACGGACAGGAATCGAGGGAACCCGGTCGCCGAATCCACCGTGACCGCCCACAGCGCGTGGTCAAAGAGACGGGCGTCCGCCGCCGCGAATCCGGACCTCTCGTTGCCGGCCATGGGATGGGCGCCCACGTAGCAGGAGGACAGACCGGCCTCGGCGACCTGACGACGGACCATGCCCTTGACGCTTCCCACGTCGGTGAGGGTCGTCGCATCATGGTCGAGGACGGGCGCCAGTGCGGCAAGCACCTCGGGCATGGCCCGCAGAGGGTTGCACAGCACGATGACGCGGGGTCCCGACCGGGCCAGCTCCTCCAGGGAGCCCATGCAGCGGATCCCGGCGTCCCTGGCTGCGGCATAGGGATGAGGCGTATGGTTCCAGGCGCACACCTCGCATCCGGATTCCACAAGCCTCAGCGCCAGCGAGCCTCCGATGAGCCCGAGTCCGACGATTCCGACGCGCGTCATCATAATCGACTCCCTATCACGACAACCCCTACCACAGCAGCTCCCTGTCGGAAGAGAATCGCGGCGGCGCCTGGGCGTCATTCTCACGTCCGTGGCGCTTCGCCTCGGAGAGGCCGCCGGGGCCCACTCCCCCCGTCGGAAGCATCCACGCGTCGACGGGCGGATTCGGCCTTTCACGGCGCGGATACACGGCCAGCGTCTTGATCCAGTCGCCATGCGCGACGAGACGTTCCAGCACTCCGCGGAAGGCCGGCTGCCAGGGCGCGGCATCCACCGTGGCGATGAAGCTGTACGTGCCGTCATGCCCCTTGATGGGCCGCGAGATGAAGCTCGTCATGTTGAGCCCGGCATCCCGCAGCACGTCGAGGAGGTCGGCGAGGACGCCCGGGCCCGTGCTCAGGGGGATGAAGACGACGACGCTTTCGAAGTCCAACACGCCGGATGACCTCTGACGCGCGAACAGGGCGCGGGCGTCGTCACGGGGGGCGAGGACGAGGAAATCGGTGCGGGCTCCGGCGAAGTCCTGCACGCCCGTCTCCAAGGTGCGTCGGGAATACAGGGGGCCGCAGATCGCGGGGCCCAGCGCCACCTGTCCGGGCTTCAGATCGCGGCAGGCGGCCGCGTTCGAGGTGGCGGGAACGGCGGTGAGCCCCGTGCGGGCGATGAATCCCCGGCATTGGGCCAGCCCATGCGGATGCGCCACCGCCTGGCGCAGCGGGACGTCCTCCCCGCCGTCGAGGACGAAGGCGTCGAAGACGACATCCACCCCGACACGGGCGATGCCGACGACGTTGCGGGCGTCGATGAGCGCATCGAGATTGGGCACGACGTAGCCCTCGACGTTGTTCTCCCAAGCGATGACGCCGCATGACCGGCCGAATTCGACGGCCTCCATGATCCGCGGGACGTCGTCGGCGGCCGTCGGACGCAGGTCGCGGCCGAAGGCGCCGGACAGCGATGACGCTGCACCCTCCGCCGCCTGATGGGTGAACGACCCCTGCGGCCCGAGATACAGCAGCGTCCCGGAGAAGGACGCCGGCGACGATGCGGAATCGTGTTCTCCCGCATCCCGCGTCATCGCACCGGCCTCCGCGTGGCGATGCCGCCGTTCCCGACGTCATCGCGGTGCCCCTCATCGTCCACCCTCCCGCGGGAACGGAAGCCACGGACCCGTGCGGCGATGCGCCCGGCGGCTCCCGACGAGCGCCGAGGCCCCGTCGTCCGGAAAAAGCGACCGGGAAGAACGAGAAGCAGCACCTGCACGACGATCAGACCGTACAGCCATGCGTATCCCGCATGCTGGCTGAACCAGGGCAGCGACCCTCCGGAGAATCCGACGGGAGTCGTCGCATCCCCGCCGGGACCGCCGAAGGCCATCCCCCAGGCGACCATCGAGGAGGAGACGAGGTGCAACCCCAAGCCGGCAATCCCGGACCGCGACCGCGCGCACCACGCCGACGCGCCCACGATGACGAGAGCCAACGCGAGACCGTAGGGGATGTCCGCAGAGGCCCCCATGCGATGCGCGAAGGTTCCCACGAAGGCCGACGCCGCCCCCGCGGCCAGGGTCAGAAGGCCGCGTTGCAGGGGATGGAGACGATGGGACCAAGGGGCGTCATCACCGTGTCGGGAATCCACGGACGTCGCGCGAAAGGAGGTCATGTCTCCAGTATGCCCCTCGCGCCCGATGGCGCTCGACCCGGGGACGCGTCCGTCAGGCCGCGTTCCTGTCCTGCCGACGCTGCTTCGCCCTCCACTTGTACCATTCGTCGCGGCTGAGGATGATCTTGCGCACGCGGACGGCCTCGGGGGTCACCTCGACGCATTCGTCCTCGTTCGCGAAGTCGAGGCACTCCTCGAGACTCATCTGGATGGGCGGCGTGAGCGTCTCGAGCACGTCGGCCGTCGAGGAGCGCATGTTGGTCATATGCTTGGCCAGCGTGATGTTGACGTCGAGTTCGTCGGGCTTGTTGTTCATGCCGACGACCTGGCCCTCATACACCGGGCTCTGCGGCTGGACGAAGAAGCTGCCGCGCGCCTGCAGACGCTGCATGGCGTACGGGGTGGCGATTCCGGCGCGATCGGAGACCATGGAGCCGTTCTGGCGGGTCACGATCTGCCCGGCCCACGGCGCGTAGCCCGCGGAGATGGAGCTGGCGATGCCGGTGCCTCTGGTGGCGGAGAGGAGCGCCGTGCGGAAGCCGATCAGACCGCGCGACGGGACGGTGAACTGCAGACGCACCCAGCCGGAGCCGTGGTTGGTCATGGAATCCATGCGGCCCTTGCGGTCGGCCATGAGCTGCGTGACGGTGCCCATGTACTCCTCGGGGGCGTCGATGGTGGTGCTCTCCATCGGCTCGTTGATCTTGCCGTCGACGACCTTGGTCACCACCTGCGGGCGTCCGACGGTGAGCTCATAGCCCTCTCGACGCATCTGCTCGGCGAGGATGGCCAGAGCCAGCTCGCCGCGGCCCTGCACCTGCCAGGCGTCAGGGCGATCCGTGGGCAGGACGCGGATGGACACGTTGCCGATGAGCTCGTGGTCGAGGCGGTCCTTGATCATGCGGGCGGTGAGCTTGTGGTCCTTGCCCTCCGTGCCGGCCAGCGGCGAGTCGTTGACGCCGAAGGTCATGGAGATGGCGGGCTCGTCGACGTGGATGAGGGGCAGGGGCTTCGGGTTCTCCGGGTCGACGATGGTCTCGCCGATCATGATGTCGTTGACTCCAGCGACGGCCACGATGTCGCCGGGGCCGGCCTCGTCCACCGGATAGCGGTCGAGTCCGCGCGTGCGCAGGATCTCGGTGAGGCGGAAGCTCTCGAGCGATCCATCCACGCGGGACAGCCCGTACTGTCGTCCCTTGACGAGCGTGCCGTTGTAGATGCGCACGAGTCCGAGGCGGCCGAGGTAGTCGGAGGCGTCGATGTTGGTCACATGCGCCTGCAGGGGCGCGCCCTCCTCGTATTCGGGGGCGGGGATCTTCGAGATGATGGCCTCGAAGAGGGGTTCGAGGTCCTTGTTGTCGGGCAGACCGCCGTCCTCGGGCTGGTTGAGCGAGGCGTAGCCGGCCTTGGCCGCGCAGTAGATGACGGGAAGGTCGAGCAGGCTGTCGAGGTCGAGGTCCACCCCCTCCTCGGTGACGTCCTGGGCCAGTCCCAGAAGCAGGTCGGTGGACTCGCTGACGACCTCGCTGATGCGGGCGTCGGGGCGGTCGACCTTGTTCACGCACAGGATGACGGGCAGCTTGGCCTCAAGGGCCTTGCGCAGCACGAAGCGGGTCTGCGGAAGCGGTCCCTCGGAGGCGTCGACGAGCAGCACGACGCCGTCGACCATGGAGATTCCACGCTCGACCTCGCCGCCGAAGTCGGCGTGTCCGGGCGTGTCGATGACGTTGATGGTGATGCCCTCGGGATGGCCATACTTGGCGGCCAGGGGGCCGGTGTACTTCACCGCGGTGTTCTTGGCGAGGATGGTGATGCCCTTCTCACGCTCCAGGGCGTTGGAGTCCATGACGCGGTCGGGGACCTCCTCGCGGTCCGAGAACACGTGGGACTGCTGCAGCATGGCGTTCACCAGCGTCGTCTTGCCGTGATCGACATGTGCCACGATCGCCACATTCCGGATATCGCCGCGTACGGCCATCACAAACCTCTTTCTTGCACCATCGGGCCACCTGCCCGCCATGGACGGGACGCCCCGCCTCGGGACATCCCCGGCATTCGGCGCCCTCGACGTCCGGCGGACGCCAAGGTCCGCCGTCGCACCATAAACCGTCCTGATGGTAGCCGTCCCCGACGACACGTGGGGCCGCGCCCCGCGACGACGCCTCAGGAACCCTCGACGGCGCCACGGGGATCCTCCCTGAGGGCCTCCCGGGCGGACGAGGGAAGAAGCGGCGCCAGAGCCGGAAGCCCCTGGAGCGAGTCCAGTCCCATCCGGTCGAGGAACTCCTCCGTGGTGACCAGCAGCGCGGCATGCGTCTCGGGGTCGCTGCCCTGCTCCCGGACGAGTCCGCGCAGCAGCAGCAGGCGGATGCTTCCGTCAGTGGCGACGCCACGGATGGATGTCACCTGGGCGCGGGTGACGGGCTGCTTGTAGGCGATGATGGCAAGGGACTCCAGTGCCGCCGGGGACAGGCGGGATGGCTGCGCGCCGGCCATCGCACGGGCGACGACGGGGGCGAACTCCTCTCGTGCGGCGAGCCGCCACCCCCGCACGCCTGTGACGAGACGGAACCCGCGCGGGCGACGCGGACGGCCGGACGCGGACGCATCGTCGTCATCACCGGCGTCGGGGTCCTCGCCGTCGTAGTCCCGACGCAGCGCCTCGAGCTGCCGAAGCGTCTCGGACTCCCCCGTCTGCACGGCGGAGGCGAGCTCCGCCACCCCCATCGGCCCGTCGGCGGCCATGAGAACGGCCTCCAGACGGGCGCGAATCTCCTCGACCGGCATGGACCCGTCCATCATTCGCTCCCTTCCACGCTCTGGTCCGCCGACGCACGACCCGGATCGCGACCGCCGTCATGAGGCCGGTCGCCCTCGAGGCCATCGTTTCCGAGGCCATCGCCCCCACCGCCGGCACCGGAACCGTCGTCCTCGGGACCATCCCCGTCCCGCTGCGACGGGCCGTCGGCCCATGAGGAGCGCGGCGGGTCCCTGCGGGCCTCGGGAGACCAGCGCAGATGCAGCGCGCCAAAGGGCTCCTCCTGCCGGAACTGGACGGATCCCTCACGCAGGAACACGAGGACGGCGAGGAAGCGGGCGACGATGACGATGCGGGAGGACGCATCGGCGCACAGCTCGGCGAAGGTCGTGCCGCCGTCGTCCGGCAGGGCCAGCAGGCGGGACCGGACAAGCCGGGCCTGCGCACGCAGGTCAACCAGAGGCTCGTGAAGACGATGCGCGGCGATGCGGGTCGTCGGGGAGTCGGACAGCACCCGCGCGGCGATGCGGGCCAGACCGTCGGGGGTGACCGTCCATTCCAACGGTGGCAGGAGGCCGGACAGCTCCCCCGGCGATCCCGGATGGGCGATCCAGCGCCCATGCGTCTCCAGACGCCCCCCGATGTCCTCCGCCGCACGCGCGAAGGCCTGGTACTGGAGAAGGCGGGCGAAAAGAAGATCACGGTCGCGAAGCGCCTGCATGGCGTCGTCACCCTCCGCGGACGAGCCGGAGGACGGGAGCAGAGCGGCGCTTTTCGCCTCCACCAGCACGGAGGCAACGTCAAGGAAGGAGCTGGCCTCGTCGAGGTCCTCGGAGGCGTCCATCCCGCGGACGTAGGCGAGGAACTCCTCCGTGATGGCCGACAGGGACAGTTCGGTGAGGTCGAGACGACGCTTGGCGAGCAGGCCGAGCAGGGCTTCGAAGGGTCCCGAGTAGTCGGGAATGTCGACGGTGAAGGGCGTCCGCGGGGAGGATGCTGGGCCGCTCATCATGACGGTCACGCGGCGCCGTTCACGGGACGATGCCGCGGAAGATGAGCTCCCGGGCGACCTCGCGGTACTCCTTGGCCGTCTTGTGCTCCGGCGCGTAGATGGTGATGGGGGCGGCGGCCACGGTGGAGTCGGGAAGCTTGATCGACCGAGAGATCACCGAATGGAACACCTTCTCCTGAAAGGCCTCGTAGATGCGCTGCAGCACCTCCTCGGAATGCAGCGTGCGGGTGTACATCGTCACGAGCACCCCGTCGACCTTGAGGTCCGGGTTGATCCGCGACCGGACCTTCTCGATGGACTGCATGAGCAGGGCGACGCCGCGCAAGGCGAAGAACTCCGCCGCCACGGGGATGATCACCCCGTCCGCGGCCGTCAGGGCGTTGACCGTGAGCAGTCCGAGGGAGGGCTGGCAGTCGATGATGATGACGTCGTAGTCGTCCCGCACGCGCCGGAGCACGCCGGCGAGGATCTGCTCGCGGCCCACCTCCGTCACCAGCTGGATCTCGGCGGCCGACAGGTCGATGTTGGCGGGCATGACGTCGATTCCGGCGAAGTCGGTATGACGGATGACGCCGTGGGGATCCATCGACGGATCGAACAGGGCCGTGTACACGGTGCCATCGACGGCGTTCGCGTTGACGCCCAGGCCGACGCTGGCCGCGCCCTGGGGATCGAAGTCCACCACGAGGACGCGCCTGCCGTACTGGCTGAGGGCTCCGGCGATGTTGATGGAGCTGGTGGTCTTGCCCACTCCGCCCTTCTGGTTGCACATGGCCACGACGCGGGCCGGGCCGTGCTGGTCGAGAGGCCGGGGGGCGGGAAAGGTCTCGTAGACGCGACCAAGCAAATCCGTAGGCATGCGACCCACAGTACCAACATCCCTGCTCACGTCATCGTCGGGGACCCGGCCGACGCGCGTGCCCTGGATGGGCAGCAGGCCCTGCCCGAAGTCCCCGTCCGCCGTGCGATCCTCCACGTCCGCGCCTCCCGATCCACACCGGCGGCGGCCTTCGCCGCATATGTATGACGCGCGCCCGGAACCGCGATGCCGCGCGGCGCCGTCTCCTTGTCGTCTATGAATCGTATCTCGCCCGGGGATGCGACGTCAGATAGGTCTCCATCAGAGTCTGGGGGGTGACGTGCGTGTAGATCTGCGTGGTCGTCACCGAGGCATGGCCGAGAAGCTCCTGCACGGTGCGGACGTCAGCGCCGCCCTGCAGCAGATGGGTGGCGAAGGAATGCCGCAGGGTGTGCGGATGCAGGGGACGGGGCAGGTG
>CALEGL010000106.1 GCA_937876495.1 uncultured Bifidobacterium sp. | reverse complement strand
TGGCGGTGGGGAAGGCCTTGTCGGTGGTTCCCGCCAGGGCCTGTCCCATGTATCTGATGAACAGATGGATGGGATATCCGCTTGCCGATCCATAGGTTCCTATGGAGGGGATGATCCGAGGGCTGCCATCGGCGTCCGGATACCAGATCGCAAAGGCGGTTACCATGTCCGTCGTATATCCCACGAAGCTGCAGGCCGTTCCGTCATTGGCCGTTCCGGACTTGCCGGCGATCGTCCTTCCCAGGGACGCCACCTTCCTGCCGATGCCGTAGGTCGTGACTCCGGTCAGGGCCTTGGTGACCAGGGCGGTGGAGTTCGCATCGAACACGCGCGTGGACGAGGTCGGGCCGGAATAGACCCGAGCTCCGGAACGGGTGGACACGGCGTCCACGATGTGCAGCGTCGGCCGGCGTCCATTGGACGCGAAGGTTGAATATGCGCGGACGATGTCAGTGAGATGGACGTCATCGTTGCCCAGTACGGTGAAGGGGTTCTTTCCGGTGATCCTCGAGGAGCCCATCCCGGCCTTCACGGCCGTCTTCGCCACCGTCGAGGAACCGAGCTTCTGCTGCAGGTCCATGTACACCGTGTTCACCGAGAAGGCCATGGCGCGATACAGGTCGATGGTCCCATAACTGACGTTTCCGTAGTTGGATACCGCCGACGTGATCCCGCTGAAACGTCGAGGGGAATCCCCATCGAACGTCGTCGATGGACTCACGCCGGACTGTATTGCCGCCAGCAGCGCGAAGGGCTTCATGGTCGACCCGGGTTCGTACAGCGCCTGCGTGGCGTTGTTGAGCTGATGCGTGAGATAGTCGTCGCCCGCGTATACGGCGAGGATGGCTCCGGTGGTGGGGTCGGCCGACATCCCCCCCACCTCGAGCCCGTCGGGGACGATTCCGCTGCCGTCCTCGGACGGGCTCGCCACCTTGTACATCAGCGCCTGGTGGGTTCGGTCGATGGTGGTGACGATGCGGTAGCCTCCCGTATCCAGTTCGTCGGCGGTGAAGGCCTTGGCTGCGATGAGTTCGTCACGCACCATCCGCAGCAGATACCCCTTCTGTCCGGAGTACACGTTGGTCTGCTTGTAGGCGATCGTGCTCGGCATGGAGGCCTTCGTCCGCTCGGCGGAGGTGATCCAGCCGTCCTCGGCCATGATGGTCAGCACCCGTCGGAACCGCGACTTCGCCTGTGCAGCGTTCTGCGCGGGGTCCCAGCTGCTGGGCGCTGGGATGATTCCGGCCAGCAGCGCGGCCTGGGCGAGCGTGAGATCCTTGGCGTTCACGCCGAAGTAGGCCTTGGCGGCTGCTTGGATACCGTAGGATCCGCGTCCAAGATAGATGGTGTTGAGGTAGTTGCACAGCACGGTGTCCTTGCTTTGGGTCCGTGCGATCTTGAGGGCCAGGATCGCTTCGCGCAGCTTCCCCGAGTAGCTGGTGGTCTCACCGAGATAGTAACGCTCTGCGTACTGCTGGGTGATGGTCGACCCTCCCTGCCGGGAGCCGGTGGTGACGTTGGTGAACAGGGCCCGGGCTATGCCCTTGATGTCGATTCCGCTGTCGGAGTAGAAGCTGCGGTTCTCCGAGGCCACCACGGCATGGCCGACGTAGGAGGGCAGGTCGTCGCAGGAGATGATCTGGCGGTTCTGCGCGCCGAAGGAACCGATCTCGGTTTTCCCGTCGGAATAGTAGACGGTCGTCGTCGCGGCCATGGCGATCTTCTCCGGCTGGGGGATGTCCGTGGTGGCGTAGAGATAGGCGAGGGCGCCGGCTCCTATGACCACGGCCGTGCCGAGGACGCCGAGGATGAGGAGCAGAAGGGCGCGGCCGAAGGAGCGACGCGGAGGGGTGCGGCGTCGTGTGGGACGGCGTCGTGCGGGACGGCGGCGCGTTGCGCCGTGCTGCGCGACGCGAGTGGATCCGACGTCCGGCTGATGGGACCGTCCTGCGCTTAGGGTCGTGCGGGCGCCCGCATCCCGCGCCCGCCTGCCGGAGGACGACGGGGCGCGTCGCGTCGGCTGGTTCCTTCGTGCGGTCATGGGGACCACCGTAACCGCCGGGGCTGAGGATGCCCGTGCCCGTCCTTTCCGTCGGATGCGTCGTCGACGGGCGTCCCCGGGGTGCCGTCCCCGGGGCGGAGCCCACGAGATGGGCGTTCCCAGTGAGTCCTTGGATTCGGCGGCTATGCTGGTCGTTATTCGTGAGTCACGATGACAGGAGGACAAGGATATGAGCATTCGTGTGGCGATAGCCGGCGTGGGCAACTGCGCTTCGTCGCTGGTCCAGGGGGTGCAGTTCTACCGGGACACCGCCGATGATGACAGGATTCCCGGCCTGATGCACAACGTCTTCGGCGGGTACCGGGTGCGCGACATCGAGTTCGTCGCGGCCTTCGACGTGGACGCCCTCAAGGTGGGCCACGACCTGTCCGAGGCGATTGGCGCGTCCCAGAACAACACCATCAAGTTCGCCGACGTGCCGAACCTCGGAGTCGAGGTGCAGCGCGGACCGACCTACGACGGTCTGGGAGAGTACTACAGGCAGATGATCGACGAGTCCGAGGCCGAGCCCGTCGACGTCGCCCAGGTGCTGCGCGACCGCAAGGTCGACGTCCTCGTGAGCTATCTTCCCGTCGGGTCCGAACAGGCCGACAAGGCCTACGCCACCGCGGCGATGGATGCCGGCTGCGCCTTCGTCAACTGCCTGCCCGTGTTCATCGCCTCCGATCCGGAGTGGGCCGACAAGTTCCGTGACGCCGGAGTCCCGATCATCGGCGACGACATCAAAAGCCAGGTGGGAGCCACCATCACCCACCGCGTGCTCGCCCGTCTGTTCGAGGACCGCGGCGTGCGTCTCGACCGCACCTACCAGCTCAACGTCGGCGGCAACATGGACTTCATGAACATGCTGCAGCGCTCGCGCCTCGAATCGAAGAAGATCTCGAAGACCCGCGCCGTCACCTCGGTCGTGCCGCATGACATGGATCCCCATAACGTCCACATCGGCCCCTCGGACTACGTCGCCTGGCTCGACGACCGCAAGCTCGCCTTCGTGCGTCTCGAGGGCACGACCTTCGGCGACGTCCCGCTCAATCTCGAGTACAGGCTCGAGGTGTGGGATTCGCCGAACTCCGCCGGCATCGTCATCGACGCCGTGCGCGCGGCGAAGATCGCGCTCGACCGTCATCTTGCCGGACCCGTGCTGGCTCCCAGCTCCTACTTCATGAAGTCCCCGGCCGTGCAGCATGAGGACACAGAGGCCAGGCAGCTCGTCGAAAGCTTCATCAGCGGCGAGGTGGAGTCCACCGAGGCCGATCTCGAGCATGACGTCGACGCGGCGAAGGCCGCGGGGAAGAACGTCTGGAAGGCCTGAGCGCGTTCCCCGACCATCGAAGGCGGAAGGCCGCCCCTTCAGGGGCGGCCTTCCGCCATTTCATGTCGTTCCGTTCCGGTCAGCGCCGGCACGCCCGGCATCAGTCGCCGGCGGCCTCGCGCCGGCTGCGCAGCAGCGGACCGACCTGATGCTCGTAGGCGTTGAGCGCCGACCCGATGACGTTGTGCATGTCGTAGTAGGCGTAGGTGCCCAGACGTCCGCCGAAGAGGACCATGGGCTCGGCCTTGGCCTTCGCGGCGTAGCGCTGGTAGAGCGCATGGTCGTCGGCCGTGTTCACCGGATAGTAGGGTTCGTCGTCGCGCGAGGCGAAGCGGCTGTACTCCTGCCAGACGACGGTGCGATCCGGGTTCTGCCGGTCGCGGCGCTCGGGATTGAAGTTCTTGAACTCGATGGCCCGCGTGTAGGGCACGTCGGCGTCGGCGAAGTTCATCACCGGGCATCCGAAGTGGTCGCCCTCGTCGTAGCGGACCTCCGTGAAGTCGACCGTGCGCCATTTGAGCTCGCCGAGCTCGTAGTCGAAGTAGCGGTCCACGGGGCCGGTGTACACGATCGGCACCCTGCCGACGAGCGCCCTGCGGTTGAGGGGCTGGGACTCGTCGAAGAAGTCCGTGTTCAGCGTCACATGGATGCGCGGGTCGGCGATCATGCGCGTCATCCACGCGGTGTAGCCGTCCTTGGGCAGGCCCTCCCAGGTGTCGCGGAAGTAGCGGTTGTCGTACGTGAAGCGCACGGGCAGGCGCCGGATGATGCTCGCCGGAAGCTCGCTGGGATCGGTCTGCCACTGCTTGGCCGTGTAGTTCTTGATGAAGGCCTCGTACAGGGGGCGCCCGATGAGGCTGATGCCCTTGTCGTTGAGGTTCGTCGGATCCGTCCCCGCCAGTTCGCCGGCCTGGCTTTCGATGAGGGCCTTCGCCTCGGCGGGCGTGTAGTGGGCGTGGAAGAACTGGTTGATGGTCCCCAGGTTGATGGGGAGGGGATACACCTCACCGTCGTGCGTCGTGTAGACGCGGTGCACGTAGTCGGTGAACTCGGTGAAGCGGTTGACGTACTTCCAGACCGTGGGGTTCGACGTATGGAACAGATGCGCCCCGTACTTGTGGATCTCCGCGCCGGTGTCCTCGTCCGTGTAGGAGTAGGCGTTGCCTCCGATATGGGAGCGCACGTCGATGATCTCGACCTTCGCTCCCGCCTTCTCCGCCGCCTGCTGGGCGACCGTCAGGCCGAACAGTCCGGCTCCGACGATGACCAGATCCGCATCCATGGCACGATCCTTTCGATGATCGGTGTTCTCCGCCGTGTCGCGGCGCCCGCGGGCGCCACGCCCCATGCTACCCGCGGACCCGGAACCAGCCCGGGCGGCGGTGATGTACACTGGAGTCCGCCTCCGCGTGGCGTCATGCCGCCCAACCCCCCCAGGGCAGGAATGCAGCAAGGGTAAGCGGTCTCTGACGGGTGCGCGGGGGTTTCCCTTTTCGTATCGTGCTTCGGGCCTTCCGCGTGTCCCTGGTCCTTTTCCCCCGCCCGCTCCATGTCTCCATGAGGCTTCGTCGCGCACCGCTTGTGAGTTTTTCGCTGGGGTCCGCTCCATGGTCCCCGAACGGCCTCGGATGGCCGTAGAGTCGGAGGCATGGATCAGTCTTCACCTCTTCCCAACGTCCCGCAGGATCGGCCGACGGAGGACCGGAGCCGGTCGACGGAGGATGACGACCTGTCCGCGCTCATCCCGCCGCCGCCTGCGGCGACGCCCGATGGCGGCGGAGAGGCCGTCGGTGGTGAAACGCCGGTCTTGGCCGAGGAGATGGCCGATGACAGACATGACGGCGGTCATGGTGCAGGCGCTGACGACGATGAGGAGGTCGGACGGGGGCTGGCCCGCCTTGACCCTCTGGTCATCCGTCCCCGACCCCTGGTTCGCGTGACGTGCCTGGTGCTCGGCCTGCTTCTGGTGGCGCTGGCGTTCGCCGTGTGGTGGGTGGGAGTGCACACGATGGACGGGCAAGCTTTCGAGGATATGGTGTGGTCGTATCTGCCGTCGCTGATTCCCGGTGCGGTGGGGGTAGTGGCGGGTCTTTTCGCCCGATCGGTCGTCGTCATAGCCGTAAGTGCTGGGTTCGCGGGCGTGGCGGTGGCGTTCGCTGTCGTCCGACGGCGCTGGTGGCTGCTCGGTCAGATGGCCGTGCTGGCGCTGCTCGGATATGCCGCCACCTGGCTCAAGCCGCTTCTCGTCCGTCCGATGATCATCGAGACGGAGTCGCGGCATCTCAATTCCGCGCCGTCGGGCCATACCATCATGGCCGCGCTGGCCGGAGCCGCTCTGCTTATGGCTGTTCCGCGCGTTCTGAGAGCGCTTGCCGCGGTTCTCGCCACGCTGCTGTCCTCTGTGGTGGGTCTGTCTGTGCTCTACGGGCAGTGGCACAGGCCCGTGGACGTGCTCATGTCCCTGCTGCTGGTGGCAGGTCTGTGCCTGGTCGTCCTCGCCGGCACGCGCACCTCCGGCATGGACCCGGTCGGCGGGAGAGCTTCGTCCATATCGATACAGATCGTCGGGTCGGTGCTGGTCACCGCCGGCGTGGTCATGATCGCCTACGGTGTCTTCATCGTCTGGCAGATCCTTCCCGGACTGGACATGTCCGCCGCGTGGGCGCGTTCCGGAGCCGTGCTGGCGACGGAGGTGCTGATCGTCGGCGTCGCCTCTCTGACGTCCGGGCTCGTCCTCGCCATGCGGCAGGTGACGGCGTCCCCGTTGTCGAAGATCGGATTAATCGGCGCTCCGCCCGCCCCTCCGCGACCCTGACGCCATCCCCGTATCCTCCCGTCGTGTCCCGGCGTCGCGACCAGGCGTTGTAGGGTTGGCGACGTCGCATGGTTATGTCGCATGGTTATGATGGCGACCGAAACGGGGGACCGATGGCCAAAGGAGCGTCAATGACAGCCGGGACGAAGCTCGTTATCGTGGAGTCTCCGACGAAGGCCAGGAAGATCGGGGGGTATCTCGGGGACGGATACACCGTGATGGCGTCCGTCGGGCATATCCGCGACCTTGCGCAGCCCAGCCAGGTGCCGGCCGACAAGAAGAAGGCCTTCGGCCGCTTCGGGGTCGACGTCGACGACGGGTTCGAGCCCTACTACGTGGTCGGGCCGGACAAGCGCAAAACCGTGGCCGACCTTCGGGCCGCCCTGAAGAAGGCCGACGAGCTCTACCTCGCCACCGATGAGGACCGCGAGGGCGAGGCCATCGCCTGGCATCTGGTCCAGACCCTCAAGCCCAAGGTCCCCGTGCGGCGCATGGTCTTCCACGAGATCACGCCCGAGGCCATCCGCGCCTCGCTGGACCATACGCGGGACGTGGACGACCATATGGTCGACGCGCAGGAGACGCGGCGGGTTCTGGACAGGCTGTACGGCTACGAGCTGTCGCCCGTGCTGTGGCGCAAGGTGGGGCCCGGCCTGTCCGCCGGCCGCGTGCAGTCCGTGGCCACGCGGCTCATCGTCGAGCGGGAGCGCGAGAGGATGGCCTTCGTCAGGGCCTCCTACTGGGACGTGACGGCGGAGCTGGCCCCCGCCGAGGCTGCCGCGGAGGCGACGGACGGGCAGGCCGGCCGCTTCCGCGCCCGGATGATCGGACTGGGCGGACGCAGGCTCGCCGTGGCGAAGGACTTCGCGGCCGACGGCGCCCTCACCCCCGCGGGCTTCGCCGACAACGTGCTGCGTCTGGACGAGAAGGACGCCCGGGAGCTGGCGGAGGGTCTGCGCGACGTCCCGTTCACGGTCTCCTCCGTGGAGTCGAAGCCGTATCGGCGCCGTCCCCAGCCGCCGTTCACCACCTCGACTCTGCAGCAGGCGGCGGGGAACCGACTGTCGATGGGTTCGCGGCAGACCATGCGGGCGGCCCAGGGGCTGTATGAGAACGGCTTCATCACCTACATGCGAACGGATTCGGTGACGCTGTCCCATGAGGCCATCGAGGCGGCGCGCAACGCGGTCGAGTTCCATTTCGGGTCGCGGTTCCTCTCCGACGCCCCCAAGCAGTATGCGACGACCTCCGCCGGGGCCCAGGAGGCCCATGAATGCATCCGTCCCGCGGGTGCGAGGTTCCGCGACCCGAAGGAGCTGGAGGGAAGGGTCCCGCCGGACCAGCTCCGTCTGTACACGCTGATCTGGCGTCGGACTCTGGCTTCGCAGATGGCGGACGCCGTCGGGTCCACCGCCACCGTGCGCCTCGTCGCCCCTGCGGGGGCGCGTGGGGATGCGCTGTTCCAGGCCTCCGGAACGGTGATCGAGTTCCCCGGCTTCCTCAGGGCGATGGGGGATCATCCGTCATCCCCGTATGAGGCCGATCGCAAGGATCGCGCGGCAGGTGGCCGCGGAGGCGCCGACGCGGAGGGGACGGCTTTGCCGTCCATGTCCGAGGGGGATGCGATGCGGGCTCTCGGCGTCGAGGCCGATGGCCATGAGACCCAGCCGCCCGCCCGGTACACCGAGGCGTCGCTGGTGAAGACGCTTGAGGCCAAGGAGATCGGACGCCCCTCGACCTATGCGAGCATCATCTCCACCATCATCGACCGAGGATACGTGTACGAGCGCGGCCGGGCCCTCATCCCGTCGTGGCTGGCCTTCGCCGTGACGCGGCTGCTGGAGACCAAGTTCCCCACCTACGTCGACTACCGCTTCACCGCGGATATGGAGAACGGCCTCGACAGGATCGCCCATGGCGAGGAGACGGGCCGCGACTGGCTGACGAGGTTCTACTTCGGCACGGGGGACGGAACGGTCAGCACCTCCGACCAGGCGCACGAGGGCCTGCAGAAGCAGGTCGCGCAGCTCGGCGAGATCGACGCCCGGGCCATCAACACCATCGACATCGGCGACGGCATCCATGTGCGGGTGGGGCGCTATGGCCCGTATCTCGAGGACGTGTCCGCCCCCGACTCCGAAGGCAATCCCCGCCACGCCTCGATTCCCGACGGCCTCGCCCCGGACGAGCTCACCGTGGACAAGGCCCGGGAGATCCTGGACTCCAACGCCGGCGGGCCGCGCGTCCTGGGGACCGATCCGGCGACCGGTGGCACCGTCGAGGTGCGGGTGGGGCGCTTCGGTCCCTACGTCGTCCTCGTCCCTGCGGAGAATGGCGGGAACGATGCCGGAGCCGAGAACGCGGCGGCGACCACCCCGGCCGGGAAGGACGCGCAGACCCCGGCGGTGGCATCCGAGGGGAGGAAGCGGACGGCGACGGGTCGTCGCGGTTCGAAGTCCTCGGCGTCCTCCGCGGCGGACAAGCCCCGCATGGCCTCGCTGTTCTCCTCGATGGACCCCTCCACGGTGACGCTTGACGACGCGCTGAGGCTGCTCGGTCTGCCTCGCGTCGTGGGCTCCTACGGGCAGGACGACGGCAAGGGCGGCACCACCGAGATGACCGTCACCGCCAGCAACGGCCGCTACGGCCCGTATCTGACCCGAACGGCCGAGGACGGGACGAAGGAGACGCGCTCGCTGTCCTCGCAGGAGCAGATCTTCTCCATCGACATCGACGGCGCGAAGGCGCTGTTCGCGCAGCCCAAGTACGGTCGCGGGCGCGGTCGCGGGGCGGCCAAGCCTCCGCTGCGGGAGCTGGGAGCCGATCCGGACACCGGCCGTCCGGTGGTCATCAAGGACGGCTTCTACGGCGCCTACATCACCGACGGGGAGACCAACCGGACCCTGCCGAAGCAGTACGCGCCCGATTCCATCGAGCCCGCCGAGGCCTTCCGGCTGCTGGCGGAGAAGCGCGCGGCCGGTCCGACGAAGCGTCGCCGTTCGTCCCGTTCAGCGGCGTCGAAGTCGTCGGGCCGAAAGACGGCGGCGAAGTCGTCGTCCTCCGCGAAGTCGTCGTCGAATCCCACGGGACGGACGCGGTCGACCAAGGGCGCATCGTCGGCGTCCGGATCGTCGAAGACCGCGGGAACCGCGAGGTCTGCGGCGTCCAGGACGGCGAGGAAGGGCTCGGCGACCCGGACGCGACGGACGTCCGCCGGCTCCTCGGCGGCGGGCGGCGCCTCGGCCGGACGCACGTCGCGCGCCCGAACGAGTACGACGGCGGCGTCCTGACGATGAGGGGGCTGTTCCTGTCCTTCGAGGGGGTCGACGGGTCGGGGAAGACGACCCAGGCCGCTCTGCTCGCCGAACACCTGCGGGGTCTCGGCCATGACGTTGTGGTCACCCGCGAGCCCGGGGGGACGGCTCTGGGGGCCGCTCTGCGCGGCATGCTGCTGCACGGCGTCGGCGACGCCCCCATCCAGGCGCGCGCGGAGGCGCTGCTGTTCGCGGCCGACCGCGCCCAGCACGTCGGCGAGGTCATCGCCCCGGCCCTCGACAGAGGGGGCGTGGTGGTATGCGACCGCTACATCGACTCCTCCCTCGCCTATCAGGCCGGCGGCAGGGAGCTGGCCGCCGACGAGGTGCGGCGCATCAGCATGTGGGCCTGCGGCGGGCTGCTGCCGGGTCGGACGTACCTGCTTGACATCGATCCCGAGGGTGCTATGGGCCGGCTTGACAGGGGGCCGGATCGCATGGAGTCCGCCGGCGGCGACTTTCGGTCCCGGACGCGTGCGGCCTTCCTCGGTCTGGCCCGTGAGGATCCGGATCGTTTCCTCGTGCTCGATGCGAGCCAGCCGAGGGAGCGTCTGGCCGCCCTTATCCGCGCCGACGCGGAGGCGCTGCTGTCACAGGAGCGTCCATGAGCGTATGGGACGACATCGTCGGCCAGAGGACCGTGGTGTCGCGGCTCGGCGCCGTGGCCTGCGGGGACGGGTCCGCCATAGCCCAGTCATGGCTGATCTGCGGTCCTCCCGGCTCCGGGCGCTCGAACGTCGCTAGGGCCTTCGCGGCGGCTCTGGAAAGCCCCGACCACGGCATGGGGGACGAGCCTTCGCGGGCCAGCCGTCTGGTCCTCGCCGGCACGCATCCGGACGTCACCGTCCTTGCGACGGATCGGGTGACCATCGGCATCGACGAGGTGCGATCGCTTATCGAGACGAGCGAGCAGACGCCTTCGCTCGGGCCGTGGCGCATCATCATCATCGAGGACGTCGACCGTATGCTCGAGCGCACGACGAACGTGCTGCTCAAGGAGATCGAGGAGCCGGCCGCTCGCACCATCTGGATGCTGTGCGCGCCCAGCGCCGAGGATGTGCTGCCCACGATCCGCTCACGCACGCGTCTGGTGAGCCTGGCCGTGCCCTCCACGGCGCAGGTGGCCGCCTTCCTGGAAGGCCGGGGGGTCGGCGCCGATCTGGCGGCGCGGGCCGCACGACTGTCCGAGGGGCATATCGGCGTCGCGCGCCTGTATGCCCGCGACCGTTATGCGCTTGCCGCGCGGGATCAGCTCGTCGTCGGGGTGCTGGGACTGCGTCGGGCCTCCGACGCCGTGCTGCTCGCCGCCCGGCTCGTCGACGACGCCTCCGACCAGGCGTCGCGCGAAGTGGAGGGGCTCACCGAGCAGGAGGAGGCGGAGTTCCGGCGCGTCAACGGTCTGGGGGAGAAGGACCGCATTCCGCCGAAGCTGCGGGGGGCCTTCAACGCCATCGGGCGCAAGGACGAGGTGCGACGCCGCGTGACCCGGCACAGCCGTGACGTCCTCGACCGTGCGCTGACGTCGGTGGCCAGCGTGTACCGGGACGTCGCCGTGCTCCAGAACGACGCGGAGGATGCCGCCGGTCTGGTCAATCGGGAGAACCGCGCCGCCCTCGTCGAGCTCGCCGCGCGGCTGGACCGGGCGGGGGCGGTGCGGCGACTGGATGACGTCGCCGTGGCACGTCGGCGACTGGCCGGAAACGGGAGTCCTGCGCTGGTGTTCGAAGCGCTTTTCTGCTCGCTGCTCTAGACGGCGGGTCCTCGGGATTCGTCCTGCCGCGTCCACGGGGTCTGATGCATCGGCCGGGATCCATAGACCGGGGCCCATCGGGCGAGGCCTAGATCGGCGGCGTCCATTCGGGGAGCATGGGGACGGCGATCGTCGGCGCATCGGACGTATCGGACCCGCCCGTCGTCGGTTCCCGCAGGCGGCCCCGGCGTTCTTCCTCGCCTTCGATGGAAGGGAGGAGGCTCCGGCTCGGCGACCCGTCCGGTGTCTTCGATTCCGACAGCAGCCGCAGGGCCGCCGTGGCCATGCGCGTGAAGTCGGGGCGGAGACGTTCCGATGGGCCTGCGCCGTTTCCGTCCACGTCCCGTGCGTGACGGTCGGCGATCGTCACGAGACGGGGACGGTTTCGCGCCGTTGCCTCCGTAGCGGTCATGGTCGTTTCCAACGCCAGACGGGCTCCATCCGCGACGGCATCCGTGACGCAGACGATCCCGTCGGGTCTGCGATCGCCGTCTTCGGCGATCATCCGAGCGGCGTCGGCGTATCCCCGTTCCGCATCCGTCGGTCCGAAGCTCATCCATTCGGCGCGGGTGATGGCATGGACGGGCGCCAGCGCGGTCTCGAATCCCACGAAGTAGGAGGCGCCCCGGAGCGATTCCACGTCGGGGGCGAGCAGGGCGATGCGACGTGAGCCGCGTTCGACAAGGCGCGCCACGGCAAGCTGCAGCGTGGAGTCCAGGTCGATGCCGACGCTGCCGGCCGCCACGGGAGCCGACGCCGGGTCCGTGACGCCTGCCGAGATGACAGGGAAGGACGTCGAGCGCAGCGCCGGTGGAAGCCGGGCATCGGCTCCGCCGGTTTCCACGGCCACCATGACGCAGCCGTCCACGGCCTGGCCGAAGACGGGGTGCGCGCCCGGATCCGTGGATGGTCCGCCATGGTGCGGGCGTGTGAGGCCCTCCGCGCTGAGAAGAAGCACCTGATGGGCCTGTGCGGCCGCCAGACTCACGAAGCGCGCGACGAATCCCGCGGCGAAGGAATCCGGCGGATCCGGGATGACAAGTCCCAGCATGGCGGTCGTCTCCGCACGCAGCGCGCTTGCGGCGGGATTCGCCGTGTAGTGCAGAACCTCGGCCGCCCGTCTGACACGGCGGGCGATGTCGTCGTCCTTGGAACGGCGTCCCGACAGGACGCGGGACACCGTGGCCGTGGACACCCCCGCCGCGACCGCCACGTCGACGATGGAGCGGCGTCGGGCGGGTGACGGCATGGGGCTACTCGCCCTTGGTCAGCGTGTGGATGAGGGAGTCGGCCGCGTTCTCCGCGTCGTCGCCGGTGACGACGATCTCGACGGTGTCGCCGCCCTTGACTCCCAGACCCATGACGGAGAGGATGCTGGCGGCGTTCACGCCTGCCGCTCCGGGCTGCTTCGAAATCGTCACCGAGCAGCCGGAGGAGCCGGCGGCTTGGGCGAACTCTGCGGCCGGACGGGCGTGGATGCCGACGGGATCGGTGATGACGACGGTGCGTGTTGCGGTGGACATGGGGACACTCCTTTGCGTCGGATTCGCGTCCTGTTCCTTCATGGGTGCATGACTGGTGCCGGTCATGCTCCGGTGCATTCCGGTAGGGCCGCTGGACGCGAACGTGGCGCAGGCCCTGTATGCCAGCATAGCATCGGCGACGGATATGAGAAAACGTTTACCGCAGTCATGTCGCGGCTTTCCGTGTATACTGATACGCATAGACACGCGTCTTCCGCAACGACGAGGGGCGCAGGCTGACCGGGGCCGCGGCCCCGGTCATATTCAAAGGAGAACCCTATGATCATCACAGGAATCGGAATCGGCCGCGGCGTCGCCCTCGGTCCCGTCATCCGCATGGCTCCGGCGCTCGCCGAGCCCTCCGACGATCCCCGACCGGCCGACGTGCCGGCCGCCGCCGAATTCGAGCGCGCCAGCAGGTCGCTGGATGCGGTGAGGAAGGACCTCGCCGCCCGCGCCGCGGCAGCTCTCGCCGGAGACGAGGGCGCGCGCAAGGCCGCCCCCATCCTCCAGGCCCTGGGGCAGATGGCCGCCGATCCCGCTCTGCTGGACTCCATCCGCGGTCTCATCGATGCGGGCAAGACCGCGCCGCGCGCCGTCCTCGAAGGCTTCGCGGGATTCGAATCGACGCTGTCGGCCCTCGGAGGCTACATGGCGGAACGCGCCGGCGATCTGCATGACGTTGGCCAGCGGGTCATCGCCCACCTCCTCGGCGTTCCCGCCCCCGGCGTCCCCGTCAGCGACACGCCGTTCGTCCTCGTCGCCGAGGACCTCTCCCCGGCGGACACCGCAGCGCTCGACCTCGACAAGGTCCGCGCCATCGTCACCAGCCAGGGCGGACCCACCAGCCATACCGCCATCCTGGCGCGCGCCCGTGGCATCGTCGCGGTGGTCTCCGCGCCCGGTGCGGACGGTCTGACGAACGGAGACGAGGTCATCGTCGACGCCGCCCACGGACGGGTCGTCGCCGATCCCACACCCGAGCAGCTTCACGAGGCCGATGAGGCCCGTGCCCACGCCGTGCATGCGCGCAGCCTGCGCGGCAGGTCGGGTGCGCTGAAGGACGGCACGCCACTTCCGCTTCTCGCGAACGTCGGCAAGCCGGAGGACGCCGATTCGGCGCTCGAGTATGGAGCCGAGGGAGTGGGCCTGTTCCGCACGGAGTTCCTTTTCATCGGCGACGAACAGCCCCCGAGCGTCGAGGAGCAGAC
>CALEGL010000105.1 GCA_937876495.1 uncultured Bifidobacterium sp. | reverse complement strand
GCGGCTGACGGACGTGGCGGGGGGCACGAAGAGCAGCGCGGCGGGAGGGGTGACGGCGATGGGCAGGCTCACCGACAACCGTCTGCCGCGGCTCCAGGGTCTGGCCCGGGTTCCGATGGACGCGGACCCGGATGCCGTCGCGGTCCGGCGGTCCTCGTCGAGACGGGCGTTCCCCGCTTCTTGTCCGCCGCGGGCGCGCCCGCCCGGCTGGTCCTGTTCCTTCGGCACGTGGCTCATTGTAACCGCGAGGGCCGGAAAGGACCGGACGGACCGAATGGTCTCAGGCGGCTTCGACGGCGCTCACCGCGTCCTGGCCGTGGGCGGGATGGCGACGGCGATGCTCGGCCGGGGTCTCGGTGACGGGGATGACGACGGGCCCGGAAGCGCCTTCGGGCACCTTCCCCTCCTCCTCCATGCGGCCGGCGATCTCGCGGGCCGTCTCGAGCAGCGTGGGCACGATCTGGTCCTCGGGGACGGTCCGGACGACCTTGCCCCTGATGAAGATCTGCCCCTTGCCGTTGCCGGAGGCGACGCCGAGGTCGGCCTCGCGGGCCTCGCCCGGGCCGTTGACGATGCAGCCCATCACGGCCACGCGGATGGGGGCGGTGATGTCCTTGAGCCCGTCGGTGACCGCGTTGGCGAGCTGGATGACGTCCACCTGGGCGCGTCCGCAGCTCGGGCAGGAGATGATGTCGAAATGCCGCTGACGCAGACCCAGATACTCGAGGATCTTGCAGCCGACCTTGACCTCCTCGACGGGCGGCGCGGACAGCGAGACGCGGATGGTGTCTCCGATGCCCTCGGCGAGCAGGGCGCCGAAGGCGAGGCACGACTTGATGGTGCCCTGCCATGCGGGGCCGGCCTCGGTGACGCCCAGATGCAGCGGCCAGTCGCCCTTCGAGGCGAGCAGGCGGTAGGTCTGCACCATGGTGACGGGGTCGTGGTGCTTGACGGAGATCTTGAAGTCATGGAAGCCGACGTCCTCGAACATGTGGGCCTCCTTGAGCGCGGAGGCGACGAGCGCCTCCGGCGTGGGGCCGCCGTACTTCGCGTAGATGTCCTTGTCGAGGGAGCCGGCGTTGACGCCGATGCGCAGCGAGATGCCCGCATCCTCGGCGGCGCGGCAGATGGAGGGGCCTACCTGGTCGAAGTGACGGATGTTGCCGGGGTTGACGCGCACCCCCGCACAGCCGGCGTCGATGGCCTGGAAGACGTACTTGCTCTGGAAGTGGATGTCCGCGATGACGGGGATTGGCGACTTGGCGGCGATGATGGGCAGCGCGTCGGCGTCGTCCTGGCTGGGCACGGCGACGCGCACGATGTCGCAGCCGGCGGCGGCGAGCTCGGCGATCTGCTGCAGGGTGGCGTTGATGTCCGTGGTGGGCGTGTTCGTCATCGACTGGACGCTGATGGGCGCGCCTCCGCCGACCGGGACCGGCCCGACCATGATCCGGCGCGATTTGCGACGCGGATGCAGGGCGGTCTCGCTGATGGTGGCCTCGCCCGTGTGACGGAAGCCCCGGGCCGCCGAACCGGACGATGTGGGATCGGCGGAGGTGGGATCCCGGCTCGCGGGACCCTGCGCTCCCGTCGTCACCTCGCGCTGGTCGTCCTGGATGCTCGCGTTCTCGCTCATCGTCCCGTCCTCGTCGTCATCGGTTTCGTCGTTGTTCTTCCCTTGCCATCCGTCCGCCGGACGTCCCGATCCATCCGTTCCATCCCTCCTGGAGCCGGATGGCATGCGGCGCTACTCCGCCCGGTCTATCAGATCGTCGGCGCGGTGGCGGGCCTCGTCCTCGATCCGCTCCATCTCCTCCACGGATTCGAACAGCGGGGCCGACCTCAGACCGGCGTCCATCTCGTCGATCACGGCCTTCACCGTGTCGACGATGCCCAGATACGACAGCCGATGCCCCAGGAAGGCGTGGACCGCCTGCTCGTTGGCCGCGTTGAGGACGGCCGTGTGCTTCTGGGAGGCGGCGAGGCACTGCCGGGCCAGCGACACGGCAGGGAAGGCCTCGTCGTCCAGCGGCTCGAAGGTCCAGGAGGCGGCCGTGCTCCAGTCGCAGGCGGCGGCCACGTTCCCCAGGCGCTCGGGGGCGGACAGCCCCAGCGCGATGGGCAGGCGCATATCCGGCGGGGACGCCTGACAGATGGTCGCGCCGTCACGGAACTCGACCATCGAATGGACGATGGACTGCGGGTGCACAGTCACGACTATGCGCTCCGGCGGGATGCCGAACAGACGGCTGGCCTCGATGACCTCAAGCCCCTTGTTCATCAGCGTGGAGGAGTTGACGGTGACGACCGGGCCCATGCGCCATGTCGGATGGTTCAGCGCCTGCTCGGGGGTCACGTCGCGCAGCTGCCTGCGCGTCATGCCGCGGAAGGGCCCGCCGGAGGCCGTGACCACCAGCCGCGAAACCTCCTCGTGGGTGCCAGCGCGCAGCGACTGCCAGATGGCCGAATGCTCGGAGTCCACGGGGTTGATCTGCGCCTCGCGCACTTGGGCGTCGAACAGCAGATGGCCGCCGGCGACGACGGACTCCTTGTTGGCCAGCGCCAGCTGCGAACCCGCCTGAAGCGCGGCAATGGACGGGGCGAGCCCGATGGATCCGGTGATGCCGTTGAGCACCACGTCCGCGTCGGAACCCGCGAGGGACGTCACGGCGTCATGGCCGGCTTCGATGCGGATACGCGTGCCGCCCAAGGCATCCAGCGCCTCCCGCAGCGACGGCGCGGCGCCTCCTGCGGCAACGGCGACCACGGGAACCCGGAACCGCACGGCCTGTTCGGCAAGAAGCCTGATATGGGAGCCGCCGGCGGCCAGTCCGGCGACCTCGAAGAGTTCAGGATGACGGGAGATGACGTCCAGCCCCTGGGTGCCGATGGATCCGGTGGAACCCAGGACGACGACGCGACGACGGCTGGTCGACGAATCGGACATCGTCAGCTCCGCTCCTCCGCCGTCTGCGAGGGGCCGTCCGAATCCTCGCCATCGGCGCCTGATGCCGCGCCGGCCGTCGAGGACGAACCAGCGGAGCCATCATCGTTGAACACGGGGAAGGACAGATCCGGAATGGAGAAGCTCTCATCGGAATCCGGCCCGTCGGGAGGGTTCAATCCGGTCCCCCCTGTGGGAGACGGGGAATCCTCGTCCTCGGACGAGGCCCACAGGACGTTCGGCACCTTGATGTCGGGAAGCGGTATGTCGACGCTGGGGATGTCAGGCTTGACGGGCGCATGCGTCGATTCGGCGAGATGAGCCAGCGCCGCCAGGGAGCTGTCCCCCTGCCCACCGCTCTCCTGACCGCCCGCCGAATCCCCGACGGCGGACAATCCCTCATCCGCCGCGGGGAAGGATGCATGGGATGACGAATCAGATAACGTCCGACGCTCGCCGGCATCGACGGACCGCATGGGGACGACGGGGGTCGTCGGCGATGACGTCTGGGGCTGCGAATACGTCGAGGGCGCGGGAGTGAAAACCGTCTGCTCGGCCTGACGGACCTCGTCGAAGGACGGCTTCGCATCCGACGCAGCAGCCGGCGCGGGGCCGACGGACATCGTTCCGGCCGCGCCCACGGGGGCGATCACCTCCGTCCGCGTCCCCACGGACGGAGCGGGAGGGAAGATCGATGAAGGTTCCGTCTGGTGAGGCGCCTCCGCCGGCTGATCCAAAGGAGCGACAAGACCCGCAGGCGCCACGGGAGCCGAAGGAATGGTCTGGGGAATCTCCTCGCCGGACTGGGCCGCCGAGTCACCCGCGTAGTCGGTGATGCGTGCGTACGACTCGAGACGGGAGAGCAGTTCGACGCAGGCGTTCAGGTAGTAGTCGACCTGCCGCTCGTCGTAGCCGTGCTTGCCACGCCTCTGGGTAAACACCACGTTGGCGACGGAGGAGGCGTTGAGATCCACCAGGCGACGGGCAATCTCAGCGGCGTCGCCCTGGGAGTCGTCGACGCCCAGGCTGGCCGCGGACTTCGCGATAATCTGGTCGATGAGACGATCCACCTGGCGACGGTCGTAGGAGGGCTTCTTGGCCTTGCCTTCGTCGAAACGCGCCTTGGGGGGGCGTGCGGCATGAGCGGCGATGCGCCTGAACATGCTCATCGTCGTGGCCTTCCACGTCACCCTGCCATCCTGCGCGATCTCCCAGGCAGTGGTCTTGTCGGTGACCGCCCGCTCGAGGCGGGACAGGGCTGCATCCACCTGCGCGATGTCGTACCCGCCCTTGGCCAAATCGAAGGAAACGTCCTGGATGTCACGCTGCGTCAGCTGGACGCCCTCCCCCTCATAGAGGGCGTGGGCCCTGGTGAGGAAGTCATCGACCTGGGAGACGTCATACCCCCATTTGCGCTTGCCGACGCGCGGAATCCCCGACGCGCCACGACCGGCTTCAGATTCCTCAGCCATTGGCCACAGACCTCCTCCGCATGCTTCTGTCGCCCCTACTCTACGTGATTCGCCCGACCCCGGACGCCCAGGACCCCGGAAAACATGAAAAAGACACGACTCCGCCACAGGCGGGGAACGGAATCCGGGCCTCTCACGCGGGACGTGCGAATCCGAACGGGAAACGCGCTCGGCCATGCGATACAGTGGGTCGCTGCGGGCGATTAGCTCAGTCGGCTAGAGCGCCACCTTTACACGGTGGATGTCGGGGGTTCGAGCCCCTCATCGCCCACGGATCTCTCCGGTCAGCAGTCGCGACGCCGCCTGGTCGTTGCGACCATCAGAAACGGCCGAACGATGACTCATCACCCGCCCCGGATCAATCCCAGAGCTGCGCGACCGCCTGGACGGCGTCCCACGGTGCCGCGAGAGGCGGCGTATAGGCGAGGTCGAGGTCGCAAAGCTGCGGGACGGTGAGCCCGGTGAAGATGGCGGCGGCGAGCACGTCGGACCGCTTGGCGATCTCCGCCCCGTAGGCGCCGACGAGCTGGCCTCCGAGAAGCCGTCCGGTGTCGGAATCGCCCGTGAGCCGGATGGCGATCGGATGGGAGCCCGGGTAGTACGCCTTGTGGTCGTCGGGCGTGGCCGTCACCGAACGCGCGGAGATCCCGACGTCGTGCGCTTCGTCCTCCCGCAGGCCCGTCCGCGCGGCGACGAGTCCGAAGACCTTGACGACCTGGGTCCCGATGACCCCGGCGAAGGCGGCGTCGCCGCCGACCGCGTTCTCGCCGGCGATGCGACCCTGTTTGTGGGCCGTGGTGCCCAAGGGAAGCCAGGTGTCTCCGAGCAGCCGGTGCTTCGTGGTGACGCCGTCGCCGGCCGCGTAGACATCGGGAAGACCGGTCCGCATATGGTCATCCACGGCGATCGCCGCTCCAGGCCCGGTCGTGGCTCCGGCCGCCGTGAGCAGGCCGGTATTGGGCCGCACGCCGGTGACGGCGATGACGAGATCGGCTCCGATCTCCCGGACCCCCGTCGTGTCTTCGCCGATCACGACCGGGCCGCGCTCTCCGCGTCGCAGGCCTCGCACCGCGGTGCCGACTCGCACGTGGACCCCATGGCGGGAGAGCTCGTCGCGGACGAGGGATCCGAGGTCGGGATCGAGGGTGGGAAGGACCTCCGGTCCGCGCTGCAGGAGGGTCACGTCGAGACCGCGACGGATAAGAGCCTCGGCCATCTCCATCCCGATGTACCCGGCTCCGATGATGACGGCCCTGCGTGGACGCCTGACGGCCAGATCCCGCTGGATCTCATGCATCTGGTCCATGCCGTGAAGCAGGTGGACCCCGTCGGCGGGGCCGAGGGCCCCGGGGCCGGACAGACCGGTGATGCCGTTCACCGCGGGCACCGCGCCCGTGGCCACGACAAGCCGGTCGTAGCCCATCGCCTCGCGATTCCCGTCGGATCCGGCCACGGTGACGGCATGGGCCGCGACATCGATGGCGGTGGCGCGCACGCCCAGACGCAAGGAGAGGCCCGCCGCCTCCAGATCCGTCCGGGTGCGATGGGCCAGGTCGTGCCAGTCCGACACGTCGCCTGCGATGTGGTAGGGAATCCCGCAGATCGAATAGTTCGGATAGCGGTCGGCGACCACGAGCGTGACATGCGCCCGCGGGTCGAGCCGACGGGCCCGCAGGCCTGCCATGATGGCGGCATCCGAGCCGCCTATGATAAGCAGTCGCATGGGTTGGTCTCCTCTGAGGTCGTGGTATGCGGATCCGTAATCTGCCGGTCCATAATCTGCCGATCCGCATCCCATCCCCGCCGTGTTTTTCGGCGTATGACCGACGTGTGGTCTCTAGTCGCTCTAGTCGTCCCTGCCCGGCCCCGGACAGCCGGTGGCGTCCACGCACCGCGGAAACAGACGCGGTCGCAGCCAGAGGGCCACATAGACGAGTCCCAGAAGGGCGGGGACCTCGATGAGAGGGCCCACCGTTCCGGCCAGCGCCTGGCCGGAGACGACGCCGAAGGTGCCCACGCATACGGCTATGGCGAGTTCGAAGTTGTTGCCGGCCCCCGTGAACGCCAGGGTCGCGGTCCGCTCATAGCCCAGATGCAGGG
The DNA here is from genome assembly GCA_937876495.1 of uncultured Bifidobacterium sp. Taxonomy (GTDB): domain Bacteria; phylum Actinomycetota; class Actinomycetes; order Actinomycetales; family Bifidobacteriaceae; genus Bifidobacterium. The sequence goes on along the minus strand of CALEGL010000105.1, from coordinate 1,348 downwards.
CGTGGCCAAGGGCGAACCCGACAGTGAACATGATGGCGAAGTAGATGACCAGCGGCGCCGCGATGCGCACGACCTCCCACGGTTCGCGGGAGATGCGCTCCCCCTGCATGGCGAAGAGCACGACCACCGTGAACAGCAGACCCCAGGTGGCCAGCGGACTGATTCGGGGCAGGAATCTGCGCTCATACCATTCACGTCCTCTGAGGCGTTCTCCGAGCCTGCGACTGGCCCATCCGGCCAGCAACGGCACACCGAGGAAGACGAGCACCGATTCGGCGATCGCGCGGAACGAGAACCCGGCCGGCACCGTCGACAGGCCAAGCCAGCCGGGCAGAACATCGAGATAGAACCAGCCGAGGCCGGCGAAGGCGAGAATCTGGAAGATCGCATTCAGCGCGACGAGAACCGCTGCGGCCTCGCGGTCCCCGCACGCCAGATCGTTCCAGATGAGCACCATGGCGATGCAGCGCGCCAGCCCGACGATGATGACGCCGGTGCGGTAGTCGGGAAGGTCGGGCAGCAGCAGCCACGCCAGCGTGAACATGAGGGCGGGTCCGACGACCCAGTTGAGGAGCAGGGAGGCGCCCAGGAGACGCCGGTCGCGGGCCACCCGTTCGAGCCTGTCGTAGCGGACCCTGGCCAGGGGCGGGTACATCATCAGCAGAAGTCCCAGGGCGATCGGCAGACTCGTGGAGCCCAGTTTCACGGAGTCGATGAACGTCGCCAGCCCCGGCCACAGACGCCCGGCCACGACGCCGACGGCCATGGACGCCAGAATCCAGATCGGCAACCACCTATCGGCCCGGCCAAGACGTGCGGGAACCTGCGACCGCACGACGGGCGTGCGACTCGCCTTCTGCCCCCGTGAAGACATCCGTTCGTTCGCGGGCATCACGCACCCCTCACATAGACGACCATCTATCGAAACTATCATGACGCAACACATAGACGTTCGTCGATGAATTAGGGAGTCGGTGCGAGACTGGAGGACATGACCATCACGCCTACGCCTCCGGAACACCAGGGCCAGGACGTCTGCCTCGCCTGTGCGTGCGAGGCGACGCCCCGCCCGAACGATGACCGCGGCCTCGAGCGGGAGCTCAAGGCCCTCGCCGACCCCGCCCGTCTGCGGCTTCTGCGAATCATCGCCGCGCATCCCGGAGGGAGAGCCTGCATCTGCCAGCTCACCGAGCCCCTCGGCCTCACCCAGCCCACCATCTCGCACCATATGAGGCTTCTCGCGGAGTCCGGCTTCGTCACGCGAGAAGCCTCCTACATGCACTGATACACACCCTCCGCTGCCCCCGAACACCGAGCTGTAGCTCCCGTAGCCCGCCGCACCTATCAT
>CALEGL010000104.1 GCA_937876495.1 uncultured Bifidobacterium sp. | reverse complement strand
ACCTGCTTGATGCCGGCATGCTCCTCCGGAGGAAGCTCGTAGAGGTCCTTGTCCACGGGGGCCGGAGGCTCGATGTGGTTGAGGATGCCGTCCAGGCCGGCCATGAGCTGGGCCGAGAAGGCAAGGAACGGGTTCGACGACGGATCCGGCGCACGGAACTCGATGCGCTTGGCCGCAGGGCTCGTGCCGGCCAGAGGGATGCGGATGGCGGCGGAGCGGTTGCGGGCCGAGTACACGAGGTTGACGGGGGCCTCGAAGCCGGGGACCAGACGGTGGTAGGAGTTCAGCGAGGGGTTCGTAAACGCGAGCACCGAGGAGGCGTGCTTGATGAGTCCGCCGATGTACCAGCGCGCGATGTCGGACAGCCCGCCGTAGCCCTTTTCGTCGTAGAAGAGCGGCTTGCCGTCCCTCCACAGGGACTGGTGGCAGTGCATGCCGGTGCCGTTGTCCCCGGCGATCGGCTTGGGCATGAAGGTCGCGGCCTTGCCGGCGAGGGCTGCCGTCTCGTGGACGACGTACTTGTACTTCATGAGGTCGTCGCCCGCGTGCTGCAGCGTGTTGAAGCGGTAGTTGATCTCCTGCTGGCCGGCGCCCGCGACCTCATGGTGCGAACGCTCGAGGATCAGGCCGACCTTCTGGAGGTTGGCGACCATGTCGTCGCGCAGGTCCTGGTTGTGGTCCTGCGGGGGGACGGGGAAGTAGCCGCGCTTGACGCGGTTCTTGTAGCCGATGTTCGGGGTCCCGTCGTCCTCGACGTCCACGCCCGAGTTCCACGGGGCCTCGATGGAGTCGACCTCGTAGAACGAGCGGCGCATGCTGTTCTCGTAGCGCACCTTGTCGAAGATGAAGAACTCGGCCTCGGGGGCGAAGGACGCGGTGTCGGCGATGCCGGTGGACTTCAGATAGGCCTCGGCCTTGCCGGCGACCTGGCGCGGATCGCGCGAGTAGGGCTCATCGGTGAGCGGGTCGACGATCGAGAAGGCCACGTCCAGCGTCTTGTGCTTGCGGAACGGGTCGATGAAGGCCGTGGACACATCGGGGACGAGCTTCATGTCGGACTCGTTGATGGCCTGGAACCCCTGGACGGAGGAGCCGTCGAAGGGCATCCCATCGGTGAAGGCGTCCTTGATGAATTCGCTGGCGGGGACCGTGAAGTGCTGCTGGACACCGATGAGATCGGTGAAGCGCACGGACACGTATTCGACGCCCTCCTCGTTGATGAGGGCCTCGGCATCCGCCTTGGTCTTGAGTGCAGTCAATGGACCGCTCCTTTCATGAGAACCTACGCGTCCCAGTGTAAAAGCGAAGCCGTGATTGACTCGCCATGCTGGGTTACGAGAATGTTTCGTACCTCAGCGGCCGCGCATGGCACGGCGGCTGACGCGCGGCGGGCGCAGAGGGTCGACGCCCTTGGGGATGCCATATCCGCGGACGCGGCGCAGGGTGCGCAGACGGTCGTTGAGCGTGGCAAGCTCCGTCTTCGTGAGGATGAACCGCCGACGCGGATGGATTCTCGCCAGCAGCGGGTTGGAGTGGTTCGTCGGCTCGTAGCTTTTGCAGCGCATGACGGTGCGGCGCAGGTCGCGCAGACGCACGTCATGTTCGCCGGTCCCCACGACGATGCGGTACACGGGGATCGAGGAGCCGGCCGTCACGCCCCGGATGGCGCGCTCCTGATGCTCCATGGCGCGCGCCACGCGCTCGTGGTCGCCTTCGCCGAGCAGATACACGCCGTTGTATCCGGTGCCCCGCCAGACGGCGTCCTTCGTCTTGGGGTCGATCCACACCGGCTCCTGCGGGAAGGAGAACCCGGCCTTGCTGATGTTGCCCAGCACGCCGATGGCGGCTCCCGGACGTCCCTCGAGCTTCGCGTAGCCCACCCTGTCCGCCCGTCGGGTGAGGACGATGGTGAATAGAAGCATGCCCAGCATCACCGCGGTGATGAGCACCAGGACCCAGGTGAGCGGCGACCACCGCATGACCGCGCCGAGGATGACGGCGACGACCACGGGAAGTGCGAAGGCCAGAGCGACCATCCATGGCAGCGACCTATCCTCGGCGTGCGTGTACCGGTAGATCTGCATGATCTGCGAGATCATGCCGGGCTTCTTGCCGGATTCCTTCTTCGCCTTCGCCGCCATTCGCCTGTCCTCCTCCGTCAGTGGATCCCTTGCGGCCGCGGCGGCCGATTCGGCTGCCGCATGCCCGCATACGGACGCGACGCTGCCGCATAAGCGGCGCGGCGCGGTCACGGTTCGCACGCGACACTCTACTCCGTGCCCCGTCTTTGCTTCGTGCTCACGTCCTTCGCGGCGTCGCGCTAACGCGTATGCAGCGGTCTGCCGTCGGCTTTGAGCAGCGCCTCTCCCAGGGTCTCGCTCATCGTGGGATGGGGGTGGATCAGCGAGGACGCCCGGTGAATGGGGACCCGGCCGCCGACGAGCTGCTGCGCCTCGGCGATGAGGTCGCCCGCCAGAGGCGCCACCATATGCACTCCGAGGACCACGGGCTCGTCCCCGCAGCCGTCGCGCAGACCGCTCACCACGCTCAGCGACCCGGCGGAGCCGGACATGACCATCCTCGCGTTGGACATCATGGGATACACGGTCTCAGCGGGGTCGTGGACGTCGGGGCGGGATCGGGCGGTGTCCAGCGTCATGCCCACGCTCGCCGCCTCGGGGGAGGAGAACACCACCTGCGTGACGGCGTCGTCGTCCACCGGATCGGGGTTCCTTCCGGCGATGGCCTCCGCGACGACGATTCCCTGCGCGAAGGCCCTGTTCGCCAGAGCCGGCCCCTCGGTGACGTCGCCGACGGCCCATACGCCGGCCGCCGTCGTCCTTCCCCAGGCGTCCGTCGTGATGCACCCGGAATCGTCCAGGGCCACTCCGAGGTCGCCCAGCCAGGAGACGCCGGTCGCCGGGTCGCGCCCTATCGCGGCGAGGACGAACTCGCCGTATGCCGTGAGGTCCGCGTCCGTGGCGTCGCCGAGATGGTAGTGGACGGTGGCGCCGAGGTTGACGCCTGTGTCCACCCGGGCCACATGGGCGTCGGCGACCACGTGCACGCCCTGGCGCTTCAGCTCGCGGGTGAGCATCGTCGCCGTGCGGCGGTCCCAGGCCGACAGCGCGCGGGAATGGCGGATGAGCATGGTCACGTCGCAGCCCGCCTCGTTCCATAGACTGGCGAATTCGACGGCCACGGCGCCCGATCCGATGATGACGACGCTGGAGGGGAAGCGGTCGAGGGACAGCGCCTGGGTGGACTAGATGAGGGCGCCGCCGAAGGGCGACCCCGGAAGCGGCCTAGGCGCGGAGCCCGGTGCCAGGACGACGGCACCCGTCCACAGGTCTATGGCATCGCCCAGGGGTTCGGGCACGCCGGCGCGCACGAAGCGTTCGACGGCGTCCGCGCCGGCGGCCCGTTCGATGCGCACCTTTCGCTCGGGAACCGGATCCGTCTTGGGCCGTCCGTCAGGCGCCGGTTCAGGTGCCGATCCGGCGTCGGCGACCACGCCCGCCCGGCCGCGGAACACGGTGACGCCGCGGTGAGCGAGCAGTCCCGCCAGACCCTTCGTCATGGTGTCGACGACCTGGAGACGGTAGGAGCGCAGCCTGCCGAAATCGATGCCGTTGAGCGTGGCGTCGATTCCCATCTCGGCCGCCCGACGGATGGTGCCGATGGCATGCGTGGCGGTGATGATCGCCTTCGAGGGGATGCATCCGCGGTTCAGGCAGGTGCCCCCCAGCGTGGCACCCTCGTCGACGAGGGCCACGGACAGCCCCAATTCGGCCGCGCGAAGGGCGGTGGAGTATCCGCCGGGGCCCGCTCCGATGACGACGACGTCATAGCGCTCCGTCGCCGTGTCGCGGTCGTCGTCGTCCCCGGGATTCGTCGCCGGACGATTCGGGCCCGACGTCGATACGTCGGCGGAGGACGGATCCGCTCCTGTCGGGATCGGTCCGCGCGGATTCCCCTCGGCCGAATCGGTCCGGGAGGGCGTCACGCCCGTCCCCGCCTCGTCGGTCTGCTCGTCGGTCTGCGTCATGTTCTCATGCTCCTCCCCGCGGCGTCGCTGCCGCGGATCCATATCGGCGTCAGCGACGCGCATATGCGCCGCCATGCCTTGGTCGCGTTCCGGTCACTATACGTCCCGGTCACAGGTCCGTTGCGGTGAGCGGGACATACGGGAATATGCGTGCGTTCTCGCCTCGAGACCGAGGCCGCCGTATCCTTCGCCGTCCGCCCACCATGATGACGCCGACGTATGCATGACCGTCCGAAGACTCACTCCGGCCAGTGGCCACGCTTCGGATGCCGCGGCTTGGGAAGGCGCCACCGTCTCATCTGGATGGACCGGCTCCATGCGTAGGACGCCGACCTCGAGCCCTTGGCCACGGCCTTGTCGCCGAACTTCTCCACCAGCCGCCTTTTCAGCCGCCGCCACATGAGGAACACGTCGACGATGACCGCGAACAGGTACACGTACATGATGAGCAGCAGCGGGACGGTGAGCCGGGGCCATGTCGAGGTGACCGCCATCGACAGGATGAGGATGCCGAAGGCCACCGGCATGAAGAACTCCCCGACGTTCCACCGGGCGTCCACGTAGTCGCGGATGAACACCCTCCATGGCAGTCGCTCGGCCGCGGGCATATGCGCGAGATCGCCCGTGCGCATGGCCTCGTATTCGGCGTTCTCCTTCGCCTTGAGACGCTTCCGCGCCTGCTTGGAGCTCTCCTTGCGGTCCTCGGGCACCAGGGGCCGCAGGCGCCGACGCTCGGCCTCCCGGCGGCGCGGGGTGGGATGTCCCTTCCCGGATTCGGGGGAGCCGTCATCGCCGTTTCCCTGCGTCGCGCTCCCGCCGTTCGCGTCGTCGTCGACCGATCCGTCCGTGTCATCGTCCTTGTGCCAGGGATTCCATGCCATGCTTCGCAGGCTACGGTCATGCCTCGACGCGGTGCAGGCGGCGCATCCTCCGAGGGGCGTCC
>CALEGL010000103.1 GCA_937876495.1 uncultured Bifidobacterium sp. | reverse complement strand
CGAGGCAGCGTGCACCGGCCGTCCGGCGAGGTGACGGCGCTGGCGGGCGCCGTGGGCGCTACCTCCCGCGCGGCTCCCTGCAGCCTCTCCGCGGCCTTGGGCGAGCGCGTCCCGTCATCGTCCGCGGTCCGCTTCCCCGCCCAGTGGTCGGTTTCGCGGTCCGTCTCGGTCATGGTGCGCCCATCGGCGCCGAGCTCGACGTTGACGAGGCGGACGCTGCCGTCGTCGGACTCCGCCGGCTCGTCCATGAGCTCGAAGATGCGCGAGGCGCCCGCGAGGGCCATCATCACCATGTTGAACTGCATGGAGACCTGGCCGATGGGGTTGATGAAGGCGCGTGACAGCGTGAGCAGGGCGATGAGGGTGCCCAGGGTGAGCGTGCCCGCCCCGGAGAGACCGACGTTGCCCCAGCCGGCGAGCGAGACGGCGCCTCCGACGATGGCGAGGAGCACATAGAGCAGATAGCCCATGTTGCCCACCACCGGCATGATGTTGTTGCCGTAGGTGTTGGCCTCGGCGGAGGCACGGAAGAGCTCCTCGTTGCGGCGGTCGAATTCGGCGGCCGTGGCCTGCTCGTGGTTGAAGACCTTGATGACCTTCTGCCCGTTGACCGCCTCCTCGACGAAGCCGTTGACGCCACCGAGCGTCTGCTGCTGGCGGATGAAGAACAGCCCGCTGCGGGTGACGAGCACGCGCACGACGACGACGAGCAGCGCCGTGAAGAGCACGGTGAACACGGTGAACGGGATGGACAGCCACAGCATGGCGAGCAGGGCGGCGAGCGCCGAGACCGCCGACGAGAACATCTGCGGGAAGGACTGCGAGATGGCCTGGCGCAGGGTGTCGGTGTCGTTGGTGTAGCGGCTCATGACGTCGCCGTGCTCGTGGGTGTCGAAGAAGCGGATCGGCAGCCTCTGCTGGTGGGAGAACATGGCGTCGCGGATGTCCTTGAGCGTGCCCTGCTCGACGGTGACGACCAGCCAGCTCCACAGCCAGGTGCTGAGCACCCCGGCGCCGTACAGCACGGCCATGAGGCTCAGGGCCCTGACCAGGGGCGACCAGTCGGGGTTCGTGACGCCGACCAGCGGCAGGATGTAGTCGTCGATGAGGCTCTGGAGGAACATCGCCGCCCCCGCCTGGGCGGCGGCCCCGACGAGGATGCACAGGACGATGACGACGACGCGCCAGCGATAATGCAGGATGTACCGGAACAGACGCTTCGTGGTTCCCGGCGCCGCCCGGCGGACGGCGGGAAGCGGCGTGCGGCCGGGCATGCCGCCGCGACGACGCCCCTTGCCGACTCCCGAAGCCGCGGTATTCACGTCGGCCGGGTCGTCCGGACGACCATCGAGACGGTCGGGGGAACGCCTGCCGCCGTCGTCCACGCTGCGGTTCAGCCCGTCGCTGATGCGTCCATCCATTCCCGCGTCGGTCCGTGAGTCAGTCATGCAGATCGCCTCCCTCGTTCGTAACGGCCGCGGCATTCACGTCGGCCCCGGCGTTCGCGTCGGACGCGAGTCCGGCCTCGGGACCGACGCCCTTCCCGATATCTCCTGGCGCGTCGATGCCGGATCCCGAACTGCGCGTCTGCGACTCGTAGATGGACCGATACTCCTCGCAGGTCCCGAGCAGCTCGTCGTGCGTGCCCTGATCGAGGATGCGCCCGTCATGCAGCACGACGATGCGGTCGGCGTCCTGCACGGAGGCCACGCGCTGGGCGATGATGATGGTCGTCGTCTCGGGCGTCTCCCGATGAAGCCCCTCGCGGATGAGCCTGTCGGTTTTGGTGTCCACGGCGCTGGTGGAGTCGTCGAGGATGAGGATCTTCGGTCGCTTGAGCAGCGCCCGGGCGATGCACAGCCTCTGCCTCTGGCCGCCGGAGACGTTGGTGCCGCCCTGCTCGATCATCGTGTCGTAGCCGTCGGGGAACTCGTTCACGAAGCCGTCGGCCTGGGCGATCTCGCAGGCGCGTCGAATCTGGTCGGCCGTGGCCCGCGGGTTGCCCCAGCGCAGGTTGTCGGCGATCGTGCCGGAGAACAGCACGTTCTTCTGCAGCACCATCGCCACCTGGTCGCGCAGCGCCTCGAGGTCGTAGTCGCGCACGTCGCGGCCGCCCACCTTCAGCGTTCCGGCGGTCACGTCGTACAGCCGTGGGATGAGCTGGACGAGGCTGGACTTCGAGGAGCCCGTCCCCCCGACGATGCCGATCGTCTGGCCGGAGGCGATATGCAGGTCGATGTCGTCGAGCACCGGCTTCTCGGAGCCGCCGGAATAACGGAACTCCACGTGGCCGAAGTCGATGGAGCCGTCGGCCACCTCGGTGACGGGCCGCTCGGGGTCGCGCACGGTGCTGCGCTCCTGCAGCACCTGGCAGGCGCGCTCGGCGGAGGCCTGCGAGATGATGACCATGACGACGACCATGGAGAGCATCATCATCGACATGAGGATCTGCATGGCGTAGGTGACGAGGGCCGTCAGGTCGCCGGTGGTGAGGCCCAGCGCCGCGCTGTTGCCGGATGCGACGATCTGGCGCGCGCCGATCCACGCGATGAGGATCATCGTCACGTACAGGCACAGCTGCAGCAGCGGCATATTGACGCTGAGGATCCGCTCGGCCCTGACGAAGTCGTCATAGATGCGCTTCGAGATGCCGCCGAACTTGGAGACCTCATGGTCCTCGCGGTTGTAGGACTTGACGACCCGCACGCCCTGGATGTTCTCGTCGACGACGTTGTTGAGCCGGTCGTAGGTGCGGAAGACGCGCACGAACACCGGATGGACGAGGAACACCACGGCCAGCAGGCCAGCGCCGAGCACGGGGACCGTCGCGAGGAACACGAAGGCGATGCTGGGGCTGATTCGGTAGGTGAAGATCCACGAGACGATGACCATGACGGGGGCGCGAACTCCGAGACGCACGAGCATCTGGAAGGCGTTCTGCAGATTCGTCACGTCGGTCGTCAGGCGGGTGATGATCGAGCCGGTGGTGAAGCGGTCGATGTTGGTGAAGCTGAAGGACTGCACCTTGGCGAACAGGTCGTGGCGCAGGTTCTTCGCAAAGCCCGAGGACGCCACGGCGGCGAAGCGGCCGGAGAGGAATCCGCAGACCAGCGAGGCCATCGAACAGGCGATGAGGATGAGCCCGAAGCGCCAGATGGCGGGCATCGAGCGCGCCGTGACCCCCTGGTCGATAAGCGCGGCCATCAGCGTGGGAATGACGATCTCCAGCACGCCCTCGACGAACACGAAGCCGGGCGCCAGCAGCGTGGGCGTGCGGTATTCCCTGAGGCTTTTCAGCAGCGTGCGTATCACATGCGTCGGCTTCGCCGGCGCGTCACGACGGTCCTGTGCGGACTCCTCCACGGCTGTGCTCACTCGTCCCTCTCCTTCGTTCCCATTCCTCGTTCTCCTGGCATGTCGCGCTCACGTCGCGTTCGGCGTTCCCGCGGATTCCACGCTCCCCCCGGCCTCCCGCGCCTCGAGGCTCCGAGCGATCACGCGGGTTCCCCCGGCGTCGACGCGGCTCCGTCCGCGGCTGCGGCACCGATGCGGTCCGCGTCATCGGGACGGGCCCGCCTCGCCTTCGCCGCGTCGATGTTCGCCATCAGCCGCCCGATGTACCCGACGAGTCGCTCGCGCTCCTCGGGCGCGAACCCGGCGAAGAGCTCCTCGTCCATGCGCGCGGCGTTGGCGACGAGACTCTCGACGATGGAATCCGCCCTATCGGTGAGGACGATGCGCTTCATGCGCGCATCCCCGGGAACCGGTTCACGAACAATGAGTCCCTTGCGCTCCATCAGGGCCAGAACCCGCGATGCGGTGGAGCGCGTGATGCAGAAGCGTTTTTCGACGTCCCTCTGCACGATGACCTGGCCGCGATGATGCGCGAGGAACATGATGATATGCGCGTTGCCGCCAGTGGCGATGCGCGCCTCGGCGGGCATGGTGGCGCCCAGATAGCGTCGGATGCGACGGCTCAGGCCGGTGATGTCGATGCCGATGCTATGCCTGTCCACGGCCGTCATCGTAATATGCGGCATATACAACATGCCGCATATGCAACAATCAGCGTAATCCCAGAAAGCCCGGCCCCGGAGACGAGGGAACGGCTGGCCGCGCTCCGGAGCACGTCGGCCGCCGACCTCCGGAACGGCTACCTCTGGAACACGTCCGGATGCGCCGGGTCTCCCGGAACGTCCTCGAGCAGCCCCTCCAGGCCGAGGAACTCCTTCCAGAAGCCCAACGACTGGCCGTACGGCGTCGCGTCCTCCCCGAAGGCCTGGAGATTGGCCTTGGCCTCGTAGACGTCCAGCTCGTCGAGCCCGTCGAAGTAGGAGGTCAGACGCGAGAAATTGCGCGGGTCGTAGAAGAGGGATCCCACGATCTGCGTGAGTCGCTCGGCGCGCGGCAGCGGCAGGGAGTCCCAGTGGCGCAGCTCGATGAAGTTCTTGAGCCTCGCGTCGTTGAAATGCGTGGAGATGACGTGGTTGATCTCGTAGGGGTTGAGCTCGCGGTCGGGATAGATCTCGCCCGCGTTCTCACGGAAGGCGGCCCTGTGCTTCTCGGCGTCCGGCAGGCCGGCGGCCTCGGGCGTATGGGTGAGGTCGGCGAACATCAGCGGAGTGGACAGCACGTCCACGGCGTAGTCCTCCCAGCCGAAGCGCGGGTCGTACAGTCCCGGGATGACGTTGGTGCGCTGGAAGTCGAGCGCGTCCCACATGCGCTGGCGCAGCAGCGGATAGGGGTTCTCCTCCCCCTCGAAGTACGGGGTGTTGCGGAAGAACCAGGCGAGGATGGGCCCCACGGCCGTCCCCACACGCAGCTTGGCGATGGCGTCGGCCTCGTCGCGGTAGTCGATGCTCACCTGGGTGGATGCCGAGCAGCGCATCATGCACAGCCCGTACTGACCGACCCGGCCCAGATAGTCGGTCATCGCCGCGTAGCGGCTCTTCGGATTGACGGGGACGTCGGCGAATCCCGTTCTCGGCTGATAGCCGTAGGAGACGAGCCGGAATCCCAGTTCGTCGAGGATGGGGTCCGTCTCCGCGCGGAAGGCCTGATAAATCGGTACCAGGTCGGCAGGCTTCCGCAGCACGCCGATCGAGCATTCAACCTGCGCGCCGGGCTCCAGCGAGATGGATATGCCGTCCCGGGCGAGGCCGACGAGACGTCCGTTCTCCCAGTACTCCCGGGCGGGGTCGTAGTAGGGGCGGAGCCTGCCGAGCAGCGTCTCGACCCCGTTCGCCTCGTAGTAGTCCACGGCCTCGTCGGTGCCGTTGCGCACCGGAAGATGCTCGATCTCCACGCCGAAGCCGCCGGGTGCGGACTTGGCGCCTGATTCGAAGAACGCGAGCAGGCTGTGCAGGTGGCGGGGGTTGACCGTGGCGCCGAGGTGAGCGTAGCTGATGCGTGGCGTGACCATGCGCCCATCCTAGGCGAGGAACCGGTGATGCCGCGCCACATCCGTCATACGGAATGCCGATGGCCCATCATAACCGCGGCGTGCGCAGGGAAGGCGAACGCCGCCGGAGGCCTGCCATCAGGCCTCGGGAGCCCGGACGGGCCGGCGCTCCGAAGTCGTCGACGATGGTCGCGTCAGACGGCGAGGGCGTCCTCCTTCGCAGGCGATGCCGCCCTGGTCCCGTCATGCGCATCCTGCGGCCCCCGACCGCGATCCACCGCCTCGGATCCGGCCTCGGCCTTCGCGTTCGCCGCCTTCTTCGCCGCCGAGATCATGAGCTTGATGCGGTTGAGCTGGTTGGCCTGGGAGGCGCCGGGGTCGTAATCGATGGAGACGATGTTGGCCTCCGGATGCAGGCGCCGGATCTTGCCGAACATGCCCCGGCCCGTCACGTGGTTCGGCAGGCAGGCGAAGGGCTGGGCGCAGACGACGTTGGGGCATCCGGACTCGACGAGTTCGAGGATCTCCGCGGTCAGCAGCCACCCCTCGCCGGCCTGCACGCCGATGGACGTGACCTCCTGCGCCTTGCGCACGAGCTCCGGCATCGGCATGTCCTGGCTGAACTTGCCGTGGGCGAGGTCGATGGCCCGCCTGACCGGATTGAGGTAGCGGTCGAGTCCCCAGCGCATGGCGGCATACAGCGCACCATTGCCGCCCGTTCCCAGGTTGCGCTCGTTCCAGTCGGAGATGTACGGCCGGGTGGTCATGAACTCCATCATCCCGGGCACGACGGCTTCGCAGTCCTGCGATTCGATGACGTCGACGAGATGGTTGTTGGCGTCCGGATGGTATTTGACGAGGATCTCGCCGACCACGCCGACGCGCGGCTTGCGCGGGATGTCGCGCAGCTCGAGGGCGTCGAAGCTGCGGACGATCTGTCTGAGCAGCGTCGGATAGGGCAGCCAGGAACGGCCGATCCTCCTCTTCGCCGTCTCGGAACGCCCGTGGTGCATGATCGTCTCGCGGACGATCGTGTCCCACATGCGGTACAGCTCGTTCGCGCTGCCGGGCTTCGCCTCGTAGGGCCGCGTGCGCATCAGGCATTTGAGCAGCAGGTCGCCGATGATCAGCGCCTTCGCCGCCCGGTGCAGCATGGCAGGCGTGGCGGTGAAGCCGGGATTGTCCTCGATGCCCTGGGTGCTCAGGGCGATGACGGGCACCTGCGGGTATCCGGCGTCGATGAGGGCCTTGCGGATGAGTCCGAAGTAGTTCGTGGCACGGCACATGCCGCCGGTCTGCGTGATGGCGAGGGCGACGTGGTCGGGGTCGTACTTCCCCTGCACGATGGCGTCGACGAGCTGGCCGACGACCATGATCGCCGGATAGCAGGCGTCGTTGTTGACGTATTTGAGCCCGAGCTCGACGTCCTCCCGCGAGGCCGTGCGCAGGATGTCGAACTTGTACCCTCCGGAGCGGATGACGGCCTCGATGAGGGACATGTGGATGGGGCTCATCTGCGGACCGACGATGGTGTAGTCCCTTTTCATCGACCTGGTGAAGGGGGTCTTGCGCGCGTAGGCGGACAACGTCGCCGTGGTGCGGGACTTCCCGCCGCCCCCGGCGGCCTTCGCCGCCTTCTTCGCCGTTGCCGCCGACGGCTTCCGGTCCGGAGACATCCGATCTCTGGCGTCCTCCCCGGCGTTCCCGGCCTTCGCCGCCTTCTCGGCAGCCCGGCGGGAGGCCCCGCGCACGGCCTGGGTGAGCTTCGGATTGGCGGCCATGACGCCCTCGAGCATGGCCTGGCGGCCCGGCGGGGGGCATGCGGCGCCCGGCTGGCGGAATCCGCCCGCCACCCGCGTCGCAGGGGCGGCCGTCGCGCCTGCGCCTCCGAACGC
>CALEGL010000102.1 GCA_937876495.1 uncultured Bifidobacterium sp. | reverse complement strand
CCAGCAGGCGCTGGAGGGCACCGAGGTGCAGGGCTGCGTCAGCTGCATGCTGTAAGCGGTCCGGGCACACGCCGACAAGGCATTCACGAAAGGACATCAGATGACAGATGACATCACGGAGGACACGCTGGCGGCGACGTCAACCGCGGATCCGATGGAGCGATTCCCGCGCCTGACGTACCATCCGATCACGCGCGTCCAGGCGATCAACTGGAACAGGATCATCGACCCCAAGGACAAGGAGGTCTGGGACCGGCTCACCGGGAACTTCTGGCTGCCCGAAAAGGTGCCGCTGTCGAACGACATCCCCAGCTGGGGAAAGATGACCGAGGACGAGCACGTGCTCGTCATGCGCGTGTTCACCGGTCTGACGCTGCTCGACACCATCCAGGGCGTGGCGGGCGGCCCCCGCCTCATCGAGGACGCCATCACCCCCCACGAGAAGGCCGTGTTCTGCAACATCACCTTCATGGAGGAGGTGCATGCGAAGTCGTATTCCTCGATCTTCGAGACGTTGTGCTCGTCGAAGGAAGTGGACGAGGCCTTCGACTGGTCCGAGGAGAACGCCAATCTGCAGAAGAAGGCGCAGATCGTGCTCGACTACTACAACGGCGACGACCCGCTCAAGGTGAAGATCGTCTCCGTGCTGCTCGAATCCTTCCTCTTCTATTCGGGATTCTTCCTGCCCTTCTGGCTCTCCTCCCACGCCAAGCTCACCAACACCGCCGACATCATCCGCCTGATCCTGCGCGACGAGGCCGTGCACGGCTACTACATCGGCTACAAGTACCAGATCGGCCTCGAGAAGCTCAGCCAGGAAAAGCGCGACGAGCTGCAGGACTACACCTACGAGCTGCTGCAGGACCTCTACGAGAACGAGGTGGAGTACACCGAAAGCCTCTACGCGAAGGTGGGCCTGGTGGACAAGGTGCTGAGCTTCGTGCGATACAACGGCAACAAGGCGCTGATGAACCTCGGCTATCAGGCCCTGTTCACCGCGGAGGACACGCAGGTCGACCCGGCCATCCTCACGTCCCTGAGCCCCAACGCCGACGAGAACCACGACTTCTTCTCCGGCTCGGGCAGCTCCTACGTCATGGGCAAGGCCGTCGAGACCGACGACGAGGACTGGGACTTCTAGGCCCGGCGCATCCCGCCGGGGAAAGCCGCCGGACCCCGTCAAGAAGGTCCGGCGGCTTTCCCGTTCATCCACGTCCCAAGGAGCCTCCCGGTTCCAATCGCCACGGCGGCGCGGCTCCGCTGATTCCGCAGCCCTCCCTTACAGCCTGCTGGCCCGGGACGGGTCGATGTGCATGGTCTGGAAGCGGTGCGACATCACGGCGTCGTCGAAATGCTCGGCGAAGAAGCGCGTGACCGGCGAATCGGTGGCCGTCCCCGCCACCCGGCCATACCAGCAGTCCAGGGCCATGAGGGTCATGGCGATGTCGATGACCATCAGCACCGCACATACCGCCGTCAGCGAATAGCGCACCTTCCAGGGGATGAGGTTGATCAGCGACAGCATGCGCGGCAGCAGCAGCTTCACCCACAGGGTCCCGAGAATCCCCCAGAACACCATGTACCGGCCGCTCGTCCTGCCCTGGATGGACAGCCACTGCCCGCTGTAGTCCCATGCGGTGATGCCGAAGGCCGTCTGCATGAACCAGCTCGTCGCGTACTCGAAGGCGCCGCCGACGACGGCGCTGGCGAGGAAGAGAAGCAGCGGATCCGCCCGCCACAACCTGTTGAGGCAGACGGTGAGCAGAACCGCCCCACAGCCGTAGATTGGCGAGAAGGGACCCCAGAGCAGCCCCGCCCTGTCCTCGAAGAGGCCGTAGAGAAGGACGTGGTACACGGTCTCCACGGCCAGACCGAACACGCTGCCGATGACGAACAGCCAGAAGATGTTGAAGAAGTCGAGGGCGATGTAGCCGCGTCCCGTCTCGTCGCGCCCCACCATGCCGCGGGCGAGGTCGCGCTCGTACAGGTCGCGCTCGTCCATGCGCCTCAGGGCGCGCTGAAGTCGCCGCTCGCCGATGAGTCCGGAATCCAGAGTCACCGACAGCACCACGAGGACGACCAGCTGGGCCATCGGGGCCAGCAGACCTCTGCCGACGCCTTCCAAGGCCAGGGTGAGCAGACCCTCGGCGAAGGTGGGCACAATCAGCGCGTAGGCCCAGCGCGCGGCATGGCGGCGATGGTCGGTGATCAGCAGGACGCCGAAGACGATGAGGCAGACCGCCGTGACGGATTCGACGAGGATCCTCAGACAGAAGAGGATGAAGGTGAGGTCCAGCGCGTCCACCGACTCGCGCCCCTCCGCCACCCGTCGCAGGGCTCCGACGGTGGACATTACCACGCCCGGAAGAGTGGCCGCGCCGACCAGGGCCACCAAACCACGGAAAACGCGTGCCGCCAGCGGACAGCCCTCATGACGGCCTGGCCCCGATGACGGCGGGACGGCGGCCACGACGTCCTCGCCCGCGCCATCGTCCACGGCTTCCGCAGGGGCGGAATCCTCGCCACCATGCAGCTCTTTC
>CALEGL010000101.1 GCA_937876495.1 uncultured Bifidobacterium sp. | reverse complement strand
TTTGTTTTCAAGCAGAAGACGGCATACGGGTTTCGCCTTAGTCGCGTGGGCTCGGAGATGTGTATAGGGGACGGATTCTAGCGTGGGCGGGCGAAAGCGGGCGGCATGACCGGCGGGACGTCACCGCCCGCTTTCGCCCGTCCACGCTAGAATGCCGTCCATGAGCCCAGTCCCCCCGGTCAATGCCGCCGCGCCGTGGGAGGCGACGTATCTGCGCGAGGATGGACGCCGAGGCGGGTCACGGCGGCCGTTCATCCGCGCGACGGCGGGCGATGCGCTGCGATGGGGCTTCGCCGTGCTCGTCTGCCTGTGGATGGCGCTGTGCACGGCCGTCGCGCCGCTGTACTGGCGGGGCTCCTCGATCAGGGACTTCTCCGGGGAGCAGACGTCCATTCTGCTGTTCTCCTTCCTCGTGTATCTGGGAATCGTGACTCTTCTCGTCCGTTACGCGCATCATCCCGGCCTTCGCCGGCGCACCGAGATCCTCCGCATGCTGCCGCCCCCCGAATCGCCCTCGGCCGGGCGAGGCCTCGCATCGAAGCGTCGGCGGCGCCGATTCGCACGAACCTCCGGCATCAGGAGGACGGTCCGTCGGGGAGTCATCCACGCGACGGACTCGTTCGGCAAAATCGCGGCCATTCTGCTCATTGGCTGGGCCTGGGCTCCGATCACCCTCGTCTCGGCGTTCGGCGCCGACGCGCTCTCGCAGGTCCGCGAGTTCAGCTGGGCCTGGAACCAATGGACAGGAATCGACCAGCCCTACATCGGCTTCTTCTCCTTCGTGCCCATGGACATCTACCCCACCGCCCATTATCTGTGGCCCACGAACGCCACCTACCTGACGGACCAGCACAACGTCGTCCTCACGGTGATCATGGGAGCGGCCGCGACGGCGTCGCGGTTCCTCACCGGGTCGAACGACTGGGGTCTGGCCGCGGTATCACTGCTTCAGACGCTGATCGCCGTCCTGTGCTGCGCCGCGACCGCGAACCGCTTCTTCAACGCCCCCTGGCTCCCGACCGTCACTGCATGGGCATGTGAGAACACCGACCCGCGACATCCGGAAGCGGGTCTTCGGCCCGTGCCGGCATCTCTGCCGCATCCCGAAAAAGGCATGGTCCCGCGATCGCTTCCCGCCGTTCGCGACTGGGAGTCTTCCACGGATGGACATGGGACGACATGCTTCGCTGGCGCGGCCACCCGGGTCGCGATCCTCGCCTTCCTGCTCGTCTGCCCGCTTGTCGTCCTGAGCACCATATCCCTGACGAAGTCGCCGCTGTTCGCCTTCACCTTCGTCTGGTGGTTCGGCGTCGGCTACGAGATGCATCGAACCTCGGTCTCACGGCGAATCGGCACGAGCGTGAGGACCGACGACGCAGGACGTCGGCCACGGCAACTCCATCGGAGCCTCTTCCGTCTTCGGGGACGCAGCATGGCGGCCCTCGCCGCATCGAGCGTCCTCATGCTCGTCAGCGCCAAATACGCGTGGTACATCATCGTCGTCACCGCGGTCCTGCTGCTGCTCGCCGACCGCGCACACCGGCGGGAGACCATCGTCGCCCTGCTGCTTCCCACGCTGGTGGTGCACGGAGGCATAGCCCTGCTCATCCGTTCGGGTGTCGTCATCAGCGGCGACCCGATCGAAAGCCGCGGCGTGCAGATCCAGCAAATCGCGCGCATAGCCAGCAGGAACCCCGACGCCATCCCCGAGACCGCGCGGAGGGAGATCTCCCGGATCTTCAATCTCGACCAGATGGCGGATGCCTACACGCCGCAGGACGCCGACCCCGTGAAGTCCTCCGGAATCCAGTCGAAGAAGGTGAGCTACCGCTGGCGCACGGTCACCGCCGCCGACATGGCGAGGTTCAACGACGCCTGGGTGCGCATCGTCGCAGCCGATCCGGTCGACGCCCTCGATGCGTTCCTCGCCAAATGCTACGGATACTTCGCCGTGACGGACGCGCCGTACGTGTCGATGTCCTACTACGTGAACAACGGCTACGTGTCCGACGACACGGCATGGATCGGGCACTGGAACCCGAAATGGCGGAAGGCGGTAGCCGGAACGGCGGAGGCCTGGAGCCGTCTTCCCGTCCTGGGATGGCCCGTGAACGGGAATCTCTACGTAAGCCTCACGCTGCTTCTCGCGGCCGCCGAAGTGGTGCTGAAACGCTGGCGGTCACTGGCCTGGCATCTGCCTCTGCTCATGCTCATGGGTGTGATGGTGCTGTCGCCGGCCAACAACTTCGACCGTCATATGCTTCCGCTGGTCTTCGTCTTCGGTTTTCTCGCCCTGCAGTTCCTCCGCGAATCCCATGGGACGGTCACGACGCCATCACCGGAGCGCCCGACGCGTGGACGCCATCCTCTGGTTTCCCCGTCCGGGCGATACGATGACATGATGTCACGATGACGAAGGGAGGCGGCATGCCTATGCAGGGGGATTTCCTCGACCTTCTGGGAAGACTCACCATCAGAAGGCATAGGGCACCCACGGCCGGTTCCGCGACCGGCAGGGAGATGATGCCCGACGACAGGCTGCGCACCATCGTGTTCGAATGCCTTGCCGAGGGAATAGGCGACGACCGGGTCGACTCCCTGATGCATGTCATCGGATGGACCGGCGATGACGTGTGCATGGCCGTGGCGGGACGTCCCGTGGGCGACCGACGCGCCTTCGAATCCCATCTGGAGGCGAGGCTTCTCAATGCCGGGGCGCGGAGCGTGCTGACGGGGTTCCGCGACGGGTGGACAGTCATGCTCATCGGCGCCGCCGATGCGGATGCGGCGGAAAACGCATGCATGCAGGCGTCGGCCGAATTCGGAACCGATGATTTCGTCTGCCTCGGTGACGTCGGAGCTTCGGCCCGGGGCGCGGCGTCCTCGGTAAGCGGGGTGATGTCCGCGCTGAAGGCGGCTCCCGGCGTCCCCGATCTCCCCCATGTCATCCACGCCTCGGACGTGCTTCCCGAACGCGCCCTGCTGGGCGACGCCACGGCCCGCAGACAGCTGTACGAGGCCGTCTACCAGACCCTGCGCAGGGGAGGCCCCTGTGCCTCGGCCCTTCCCACCGTCGACGCGTTCCTGAGTTCGGGCGGCTCCCTGGATGCCACGGCGAAGAAGCTCAGGGTCCATCCCAACACGGTGCGATACCGTCTCAGGCGAGTCGCCAGCACGACCGGATGGGACGCCACCGACCCGCGGGAGGCCTACGTGCTGCGCACGGCTCTGGCGATCGGCAGAATCGACGACGCGAAGCGCCAATGATTGTCTCCCGGTCTCCCGGCACTTCGCGCGCCACAATGCCGTCGGTCTTCGCCCCCGATCCACGGCGATGGTCCATCCCCTCGCAGTGGGCCCGTCGCCGTGGGCCCCGCATGGAGATGGCCGCACCCCGGCGATGATGGGCGAAAGGGGCCGATGGGGACCGGACGCAGTGCCGGCTCGGTGATGCCGGGTGAATGATGACGGGGGTCATCCGG
>CALEGL010000100.1 GCA_937876495.1 uncultured Bifidobacterium sp. | reverse complement strand
GGTCTATGGGATTGGCTGTGCGACGTGAACATGATGATCTCCTGCGGGGCGAAGCGCCTCAACTCCTACTGGTTCCTGATCGGATACGTCCGCGAGGGTGGCGCGCTTATCGAGAAGCATGCCGACGAGTTCGAGGGTTTTCTTCTCAGCAATCAGGAGATCGCGATTCTCCGGTCCGGATCATGGAGCATCGACCGCTGGGACCGCATCTGCACCGATTCCGCCAGAAAGACCGAGCGCCGGCGTTCCCGCATCCTGTGGTAGGGCGGGGGTCTGCCCGCGGGACGTGCGGGTTCGCTGCGACCACAGGGGGCCATGGGTTTGTCATCGGCAAACCCACAGTCTGACGATACGCGCGCGGCCTACGATGGGCCTATGACCAGCGTTCTTGTCATCACCAGCAATCCCGATCCGGGGTCCCTCACCGATACGGCCGGCGACGCCTTCGCAGCGGGCGCGCGTGCCGCCGGAGCCGACGTCGACGTGCTCGACCTGTACGATGCCGGGTTCAGCCCCGTGTACACGCTCGCCGACCGTCGCCACTATCTCGGCCGTGGCCCGGTGCCGCACGACGTGGCCGCCATCCAGGACAGGCTCGAGAAGGCCGACGTCATCGCCATCGTCTTCCCCGTGTACTGGTACACCATGCCCGCCATGGTCAAGGGCCTGTTCGACCGCGTCATCTGCCGCGGCTTCGCCTACAACCCCTCCGGGGAGCCGGGCGCGCTAGCAGGAAAGACCGTGCGCGTGATCATGCTCACCGGCGGTTCGCAGGGCTGGTACGATTCCGATGGAATCGGCGAGGCCCTGGACAACCAGATCCGCCGCCAGACACTCAACAAGTACTGTGGCGTCGAGGACGCGAAGATCGTCTACGTCGACAACCTCGTCTCCGGAGACGACGACCCCGAGAGACGCCACGCGGTCGCCGAACAGCTCGAACGCCTGCGCGTGATGGGGGAGTCGCTCGCATCGGAGTGAGTCTCGGCGTCGCCTGCGAAGGAACGGAGGCCGCCGAGCCGCTCATCGTCTGCCGCCTGTCGTCAGCTGCTGAACTCCACGTCGCCGAGCTTGGCGATGAGCCGCATGTTCTCGCGGTAGTCCACCGGGCAGGCGATGACGTCCACGCCGCTGCCCGACCTCAGCGCCGACCGCAGCACCGGATACAGCTCGTCCGCGGACGAGACGTCATGCCCCTTGGCTCCGAAGCTCGCCGCCAGCTGCACGACGTCGGGGTTGCCGAAGTCCACGAACTCGTGGCCGCCGTCATGCAGGTCCATCTTCCACTTGATGAGCCCGTAGGAGTTGTCCACCCACACGAGGATGACGATGCGGCAGCCGCAGCGCACCGCGGTCTCGATCTCCTGCACGTTCATGAGGAAGCTGCCGTCGCCCATCACCGCCAGAACCGGCCGTCCCGGATGCGCCAGGGACGCGCCCACGGCGCCCGGCAGCGTCCACGCCATCGTCGACAGGCTGTTGTCGATGAGGCAGGTGGTGGGCTCGTACGTCGGATACAGGATGCGGGTGATGCTGATGCGGGTGAGGCGGCTGCGGCTGTTGCCACGGCGGCTG
>CALEGL010000099.1 GCA_937876495.1 uncultured Bifidobacterium sp. | reverse complement strand
GGCCTTGATGATCTCCTCGGCGATGGCCTTGGGGACCTCCGCGTACGAATCCATCTGCATGGTGAACATCGCGCGGCCCTGCGTCTTGGAACGCAGGTCGCCGATGTAGCCGAACATCTCGCTCAGCGGCACCTTCGCGTCGATGACCTTGACGCCGGTGGCGTCCCCCATCGACTGGATGCTGCCGCGGCGGGAGTTGAGGTCGCCCATCACGTCGCCCATGTACTCCTCGGGCGTGCGGACCTCGACGGCCATGATCGGCTCGAGGATGACGGGCTTGGCCTTCGGAGCCGCCGTCTTGAAGCACATCGAGCCGGCGATCTTGAAGGCGAGCTCCGAGGAGTCGACCTCGTGGATCTGGCCGTCGGTGAGGGTGGCCTTGACGCCGACCACGGGGAAGCCGGCGAGGATGCCGGACTCCATGGCCTCCTGGACGCCCGCGTCGACCGAGGGGATGAACTCCTTGGTGATGTGGCCGCCCGTGACCTCGTTGACGAACTCGTAGGTGTCGCCCTTGCTCGTGTCGAGGGGCTCGAAGTTCATGAGCACCTTCGCGAACTGGCCGGAGCCGCCCGTCTGCTTCTTGTGGGTGTACTCCTGGTTCATCACGGCCTTGCGGATGGTCTCGCGATAGGCGACCTGGGGCTTGCCCACGTTGCAGTCCACCTTGAACTCGCGACGCATGCGGTCGACGATGATGTCGAGCTGGAGCTCGCCCATGCCGGAGATCAGCGTCTGCCCGGACTCCTCGTCCGTCTTGACGCGGAAGGTCGGATCCTCGTCGGAGAGCTTGGCGAGGGCCAGGCTCATCTTCTCCTGGTCGGCCTTGGTCTTCGGCTCGACGGCCACCTCGATGACCGGGTCGGGGAAGGTCATGGACTCGAGGGAGATCGGGGCCTTCTCATCGCACAGGGTGTCGCCCGTGGCGACGTTCTTCAGACCGACGAAGGTGTAGATGTTGCCGGCCTCGGCCGCGTCGACGGGGTTCTCCTTGTCGGCGTGCATCTGGAAGATCTTGCCGACGCGCTCCTTCTTGCTCTTCGTGGAGTCGTAGACGCTGTCGCCGGGCTTGACGCTGCCGGAGTACACG
The DNA here is from genome assembly GCA_937876495.1 of uncultured Bifidobacterium sp. Taxonomy (GTDB): domain Bacteria; phylum Actinomycetota; class Actinomycetes; order Actinomycetales; family Bifidobacteriaceae; genus Bifidobacterium. The sequence goes on along the minus strand of CALEGL010000099.1, from coordinate 1,097 downwards.
CGCACGAACACGAGCTTGCCGTAGAAGGGATGGGTCGAGATCTTGAACACCAGGGCTGCGAACGGATCGTCCACGGTGGGCTTGCGGTCGATCTCCACCGACTCGTCGCCGGGCTTGTATCCGACGATGCTGGGGACGTCCTCCGGGCTGGGCAGGTAGTCCACGACGGCGTCGAGCATGGGCTGCACGCCCTTGTCCTTGAACGCCGACCCGCACAGCACCGGATAGGCCTTGCGGGAGACCGTGAGCTCGCGGATGCCGGAGCGGATCTCGTCCTCGGTGAGCTCGCCGGAGTCGAGGTACTTCTCCAGAAGGGCGTCGTCGGCCTCGGCCACCTGCTCGAGCAGTTCGGAACGGTACTGCTCCGCCCTGTCCTTGAGGTCGTCGGGCACGTCGACCGTGTCGTAGTGGGCGCCGAGGTCGCCGGAGACGTCGTTCCACACGTACGCCTTCATGCGGATGAGGTCGACGACGCCGCGGAAGTCGTTCTCAGCGCCGATGGGCAGCTGGACGACGAGCGGCGTGGCGCCGAGCTTCTTCTTGATGGTGTCCACGGAGTAGTAGAAGTCCGCGCCGAGCTTGTCCATCTTGTTGATGAAGCAGATGCGGGGCACGCCGTACTTGTCGGCCTGCCTCCACACGGTCTCGGACTGGGGCTCCACGCCCTCCTTGCCGTCGAACACCGCCACGGCGCCGTCGAGCACGCGCAGCGAACGCTCGACCTCGGCGGTGAAGTCCACGTGGCCGGGGGTGTCGATGATGTTGATCTGGAACTTCGACTCCGGGTCGTGGGTCTGGCGGTTCCAGAAGCAGGTCGTCGCAGCGGACTGGATGGTGATGCCGCGCTCCTGCTCCTGCGCCATGAAGTCCATCGTCGAGGCGCCGTCATGCGTCTCGCCGATCTTGTAGTTCTTGCCGGTGTAGAAGAGGATGCGTTCGGTCGTCGTGGTCTTGCCGGCGTCGATATGCGCCATGATGCCGATGTTGCGGATCTTCGTCAGATCGGTGAGCACGTCTAGTGCCATGGGAATCCCTTCGCTTTCGGTTCTTTACCAGCGGTAGTGGGCGAAGGCCTTGTTCGCCTCGGCCATCTTGTG
>CALEGL010000098.1 GCA_937876495.1 uncultured Bifidobacterium sp. | reverse complement strand
CCGCGGGGGGATGCCGGCCCGCGGCCGGGCGCGGGGGGCCGAGCGGGAGGGCGCGCGCGCCAGCCCCGCGCATCCGCACGGGGCCAGAACCAACGCCGAAGAGCCGCGACGGCAGCCGGACGATGGTCGTCTTGCCGGCGCCCGTGGGACCGACAAAGGCCACCGTCATGCCCGGCTCGGCATGCAGGCCCACATGGTCGAGGATCGTCGGACCGTCCTTCTCGTAGCGGAAGACGACGTCATCGAGGTCCACCTCGCCGCGGACGGCGGGGAGCTCGCGGGCGTCGGGGCGGTCCTCGACGGAGGGACGCACGTCCATCGTCTCGAAGATGCGCTCGAGGTAGGCGGAGCAGGTGACGAGCTGGTTGTAGAAGTTGCCGAGATCCACCACGGGGGCCCAGAAGTTGTTGGCGTACCCGACGAAGGCGACGAGCACCCCGGTGGTCACGTCCATCCCGCCGACGTGCGCGAGCCCCACGAAGTAGATGAGCGCGATGGTGGAGTACCACACCGTCTGGATGCCGGGCCACATGAGGGTCTGGATGTGGGCGGCGCGCATCCACGAGTCCCGCACCTGCCCCTGCTGCTCGCGGAAGCGCGCGAAGCGCTCGTCCTCCCGGGCGAAGGCCTGGGTGGTGCGCACGCCCGCGATCGACTCGTGCACGTAGGCGTTGAGGTTGCTCTGCTTGTTCGACAGCACGCGATAGGCGCGCTTCTGGAAGATCTGCAGCACACGCACCCAGACGGCGAGCACGGGCACGAGGACGAGGCTCCACAGCGTGAGCCTCCAGTCGATCGCGAACATGGCCACCAGCGTCACAAGGAAGGTGAATACGTCGGAGATCACCGTCACCAGCCCCGAGGAGAGCGTGTCGGACAGCGTGTTGACGTAGTTGACGACGCGGATGAGGATCTTGCCGTGCGGTCGCGAATCGAAGTAGTCGAAGTTCAGCGTCTCGATATGCGTGAACAGGTCGCGGCGCATGTCCCGGAGCATGAGCTGACCGACGCGGGTGATGGCCACGGTCCGGTAGCGCAGACCCAGCTCGTAGACGACGATGATGGCGGCCATGGCGCCGCATAGCAGGCCGAGCTGCTTGAGGTCCCGGTTGGCGATGGCGTCGTCGATGACCAGGCGGGTGATGGTGGGCAGGGCGACGGCCGCGCAGCCCATGAGCACGACCACGACGAGGATGGCCGCTATCAGACGCATATAGGGCTTCAGGTACCGTCCGATGCGCACGATGTCGTGCACGTCGATGCGCTCCTCGAGCTCCTCGTCCTCCTCGGAGGTGTTGCGTCGGGCCATCAGCGTCCCTCCTTCGCGATTCGCGGGGATGCCGGGACCGTCGCCGAATCCGGCGTCGTCACCCCTTCCGGAACGCCTGTCCCGGTTCCCCCGAGCTGGGCGTCGTAGGTGCGGCGGTAGGGGCCGTCGACGGCCATCAGCGTGTCATGCGCGCCACGCTGGACGATCCGTCCGTGGTCGAGCACGAGGATGAGGTCGGCGTCCCGCACCGAGGAGATGCGGCTGGCGATGGTGACGGTGGTCCGGCCTCCGGCCAGCGAGCGCAGGTTCCTCTGGATGACGGCCTCGGTCTCCATGTCGACGGCCGAGGTGGTGTCGTCCATGACGAGCACCTCGGGGTCGGCGGCGATGGCGCGCGCCAGGCTCAGCCGCTGTCGCTGCCCTCCGGACAGGCCCACTCCGCGTTCGCCGACGACCGTGTCGTAGCCGTCCGGCAGGGATTCGACGAAATCGTCGACGCCGGCCATGCGCGCCGCCCGCCGGATGGCCTCGTCGTCGATGCCCGCGTCGGCGCCGAAGCGGAGGTTGTTCGCGATGGTGTCGGAGAAGAGGAAGACGTCCTGGGCCACGACGCATACGCTGCGGCGCCGACGGCGACGTCGACGACGAGGCCATCCGGCGTGCGGCGCGCATGGCCGGCGTCGCCGCTTTCGTCGAATCCCTGCCGGCCGGCTACGGCACGGTCGTCGGCGCACGGGGAGTGGGCCTGTCCGGAGGGCAGCGACAGCGGCGGAGCCGCGCGCGCGCCCTCGCCGCCGACCCCGAGGTGGT
>CALEGL010000097.1 GCA_937876495.1 uncultured Bifidobacterium sp. | reverse complement strand
GGGGGGGGGGGGGCGAGCGGGGCCGGCGGGCGGGAGGGCGGGGGCGGGTGCGGCGGGCGCGGGGCGGGGGGGCACGCCGAGCGCCGGGCCGTGGAGGCCAGGGGGGCCGGGGGGAAGAGCGGCGGGCGGCGCGGACTGCGCGACCGCGGCGGCGGCATCGGGCTGGTGCGCTCGGGCGCCGTGGCCGTCAGCCGCGGTCCGAAGGCCCTGAGCGAAAGGGTCGTCGGCTCGGAGATCACCGGCCGCTGAACGAGACGTCCGGCCCCGTCATACCACGAGGCCGGACGTGGCCGGTGTAGCCGAGCATGACCGCGCTGTCGTGGCGCCATCGGCATAGAGACATACGACGGGGGCTCGTTCCTTCCAAGGAACCGGCCCCCGTCACGTCTCCACGCATTGTCCGTCGGAATCCGCGATCGTTCGGGACCCGGACATCGTTCGGGGACCACACGTCCGGGAGCCAACGGCTCGATCCGAGCTATTCGACCTGCTCGCCGAGCTCCATCCACTCGGCCTCCAGATCCGATGATGCCTTGCGGGCGGATTTCAGCTCGTCGTTGAGTTTGCCGAGCCCGACGTAGTCGCTGGGGTCGTGCGCCGCCATCTCGGCCTCCAGACTCGCCTGGTCCTCCTCCAGCCTCTCGAGCCGCCGCTCGATGGCGGCCATGCGCCGCTTGGCGTCATGGAAGGCCTTGCCGGACAGCTTCGGTTCCTTGCCATCGTCGTCGGTTCCTGCGGCATCCCGACCGCCGGCGTCATGCGCATCCGCACCGCCGTGCTTCGCAGAAGCCTCGGGTTCGGACGATCCTGAGGAGCCCTCCGCCCCGCGGCTTTTCGCCTCCGCGTCGACGAGCCTGAGATACTCGTCCACGCCTCCGGGCAGATGCCGCACCTTCCCGCCGACCAGCGCGTACTGGTCGTCGGTGACGCGCTCGAGCAGATAGCGGTCATGCGAGACGACGACGAGCGTTCCCGGCCAGCTGTCGAGCAGATCCTCCATGACGGCGAGCATATCCGTGTCCAGGTCGTTGCCGGGCTCGTCCATGATGAGCACGTTGGGCTCGTCGAGCAGGATGAGCAGCAGCTGCATCCGGCGCTTCTGACCACCGGACAGGTCGCCGATGGGCGTCATGAGCTGGGCGGAGGAGAAGCCCAGACGCTCCATGAGCTGTCCGACGGGAACCTCCTTGCCGTCGACCACGTAGGTGGGCTTGTAGCGGCTGAGCACCTCGGAGATGCGGTACTTCGCGAGCTTCTCCAGCTCGTCGAGACGCTGCGAGAGCACGGCGAAGCGCACCGTCTTGCCGATGGTCACCCGTCCGGCGGTGGGTTTCAGCGTGCCGTCGATGATGCGCAGCAGCGTCGACTTGCCGGCTCCGTTGGCCCCGACGATGCCGATGCGGTCGCCGGGGCCGATCAGCCAGGTCACGTCATCAAGCACCCGACGACCGGTCACCGTGACCGTCGTGGCGGCCGAGGTGTCGGGGACGGAGGCGGCGGCGGAGGAGGCGTCCTTCGTCAGCGTCACCGAGGCGGTGACCGACGGCTCGGCGAAAGGCGAAGGCACCACGTCGGCGGCCGCCTTCGATGTCCCCGGCGCTGTCGATGCGGATGCGACCGGCACCTCGCCCGATGCCCCCGCAGCCGAAGCCGGGGCCGATGCCGGCGCCGACCCGTCGTCGCCCTTCCCCGCGGCGGCCGCCGGCCCGCCCCCGGCCGCACCCTCCGGCTAGTCCTCCCTGACCGCCCCCAGGTCCACCACCTGCTTGCCCAGACGCGCAGTCGCCATGCGCCGCAGCTCCAGCCGGTCGCGCATGGGGGGCACGTCGGCGATGAGATCGCGTGCCTGCTTGACGTGGAACTTCTGCTTGGTGGCCCGCGCACGCGCCCCGCGCGTCAGCCAGGCCAGCTCCTTGCGGGCGAGGTTCCGCCGCCTCTCCTCGCGTACGTCGGCCTGCCGGTCGCGCTCCACGCGCTGCAGCATGTACGCGCTGTAGCCGCCTTCGAAGGGCTCGATAGTCCCGTCGTGAACCTCCCACATGGATTCGCACACCTCATCGAGGAACCAGCGGTCGTGGGTGACGAGAAGCAGCGCGCCCTGCCCCGAGGACCAGCGGGACTTGAGATGCTCGGCGAGCCAGTGGATGGTGACGATGTCGAGATGGTTGGTGGGCTCGTCCAGGGCAAGGATGTCCCAGTCACGCAGCAGCAGACGCGCCAGGTCCGCGCGGCGGCGCCGGCCTCCGGACAGCGTGCCGACCCGCGCCTCGAGGTCGACGCCGCCGAGCAGCGCCTCGACGATCTCCCGCGATCGCGGACCCCCCGCCCATTCCGAGTCCTGGCGTCCCCCGCACGCCGCCTTCCCGACGGCCACCCAACCCACCAGCGTGTCGCGCCGCGCGAGCAGCCCGCCTGCCG
>CALEGL010000096.1 GCA_937876495.1 uncultured Bifidobacterium sp. | reverse complement strand
GCGATTCTCGAGCGCGAGGGAGACGCCGTCAGGCGGCTTTCGTTAAGCGCAAAGCCCGGTGGGCTTTGCGTAGGCTTGAGGGAGCGATTCTCGAGCGCGAGGGAGACGCCGTCAGGCGGCTTCAGAATGAGCCCGTCATCAATGCCATAAGCGGTGGCGGGCCATGAGCCACGAGGCTTTGCGAAGCTGCGAAGCGGATTCCTGGTGCGTCGGTTGCCGCGAGGCATGCCCGTCATGGCAGGTGATGCGTTGTCCCATTCTTCCGCTCGTGTCAGAACCCAGAATCCGAACACCGAGTCGCACATCTCCGGGATTCGTCCCCGACCAGTCCGACGACGCTCCATTCAAGCGTCACGGGTCTCGTCAGTAGAGTTTGACCGAATTGATGTACAGCTGGTTGTTGGGCAGGCTATCAATCGGAACCCAGAGCAGGAAGTCCTGTGCTTTGACCGGCTTCGTGAACTTCACGTCGGTGGTACCGCTTGAATCAAAGGTGAACTTGGCTACCTGCTCGCCTTCGGAGGGGTCGTCGCTGGTATTGGCGTACAGATACCCCGTCCCTCCGGAGGATCTGATGGTGATCACGAAGCGCTGTGCCGTCTGTTCCTGGCTGAGATGCATGTAGTAGCCGAAGCCCTCCTGTCCGCTGGGATTGGTGAGAAACTCCTGCTTGTCGATGTCGAAGGCGGTGTTGTTCTCGGGAACGGACGGAGTGGGGACGCGCGAGACGTTTCGATCTGCCGTCACGATGTTGGGCGTGGAGGCAGATGTTTCCGAGGAGGAGGCGGATTGTGAGGAGGAAGACGATGCGTTCGGGGAAGTCGTGGATGACGACGTACCTGATGACGACGTACCTGAGGATTCCGAGGAGCCGAACGGGACGTTGTTGAGGTTCATTTCGGGCCAGGCTCCGGAAGATTTTGTGACGACGGTGTCATCCGTCCGGTCCGTCATTCCTCGAAGGGCAAAGGCCAGTGCGACGACGACGACGATGGCCACCAGGGTGATGGACACGACCTTTGTGGTGAAGCGACTGAAAAGAGGAGCATTGGCGATTCCGCTTTCAACCTGGCTGGCACCCGTTTGCTGGGAGCGTGGTGTGAAACTTGGAGGAAGACCGGCGTTGCCGGCGGTCTCCTTGGCTTTTTGCTCTGCCTGAAGAGCTCTGAGGGACTCGTCACCAGGGATGATGACGTGGCCGTTCTCCCCGAAGACCGGGATGCTTCCAGTGGATTCGGTCCGTGGGTGTGGATGGATACCGCTCGACGAGGGTTTTCTGGGGATGGAGGTGGCTGCGAAATCAAAATGGGGTGACATGGGGATGCGCCTTCCCCCTTGGTCCTGGGAGAAAGAGGGGAAGACGGAGTCGACGGTTGTCGTGTCCGGAGTGGAGATGATGTCCTTCATCTCTTTGGCTGCCACGTCATGGAAATCCGGATTCGGCTGTGCGGAGGCCGCTGCGCTCGGGTCTGATACGGAAGGGCCTGACGCGGTCGCCGGTTTGTTTCCGGAGTTTCCAGCCGTGCCGGCACGGGGGGGGATCATGGATCTTCCTTTGTCCCACAGGAATCGCCATGATCCGGCTACCGGCTGAGACGGTTGGTCTTGAGAGGGAACGGTTGCTGATCTGCGGTCGGGAATCGTCTGCGACGTGACCGGCTGTGATGACGCTCTGATGCCGGGAACATCAGGCGTTGAGGAGGGATTCAGAGTCGGAATGGGGAATATGACGCTTGTTGGCAGGGTGCGGGCTGGTGTTGTTGACACCAGACCATCAGGGAAGTTCAGTAGATGACGTCGGGGATTTCTCGCCAGGCTTGCCATGACGATGGAGTTTTCTCCGTCGATTCCCGGCAGTGCGACGTCCGTCCCATGAAGGTGGGTCAGCGGTGTCCAGGAGCCAAGAAGCGCTGTCAGTTCCGAAAGAGAGACCATGGGGATGGTGGTTGTTTGTCGGGTCTTGTCCGGGATGTTAAGGCCCCGGGCGCAGATCAGTCGGAACTCTCCTGGGACGTCAAGCTCAAGCTTGTCCAGATCGAAGGTTTTCAGTTGCGTCAATGGCTTTCGCACCAGCAACGAGTACAGAACGCCGGCGAGCTGTCGCGTGGCTAGCTGTTCCTGTGGGATCCTCACCGGAGCTTTGGAGAGTTCAGTGAGAAGAGGGCTGATAGGGGCATCCGCAAGCTGAACACCTTGGGAGGTAATGCGGATGGTGTCGGTGCTCAGAGACTGATGGGATATTCCATCCACGAGAAGCTGCTGCTCGGCGCGGGCGCTTTCGCCGATGATGGTTCGGATTGCCTCGAAGCTCAGGGTGTGTGATGCCTGACCGGCCAGATAGCTCGTCAAAGACAGTCCCGCATCAAGCGCAGTGATGATCACGGCGACGGAATCGCGATGCTGAAGCTGCAGCACTCGTGTGAAATGCGGGTTCCGCGACAGGGCTAAGGATGAGGCTATGGCGTTGACCTTCGGAAGGGCGTCGGCATCGTTGACGATGAAAAGCTGATAGTCACGGGCGAGCACCCGGTCGCTGGCCTTCCACGCCTGCAGCCCTTCGGCGTCTCTGAGGCGCGATACCAGTGTGTAGCGGTTAATGACCGTGTCTCCGAGATCGGGTTTGTTCATTATCTTTCCAGACTCCGTGGTACGACGTAACGCCGATTAATCATGCTGAGGCCATTCTAACGATGATGATGGTTGAGGTCGGAAGCGCTTTTGGATTTGCCGGACGATTCCGTGGAAAACGGGGGATTTGCCACGGTCTTGTGATGGATTCGTCAGTGCCTGCCGAACGAGCTCTTAAGAGCCAATACACACGAACGAAGTTCCTCGCTTCCGAGAAGTGCAAGGGATACGGCATAGACGCTTCCTGCAATAAGTCCAAGAATCATGCAGATGAGAATCGATTGGAACCAATTCATCGCCTGCGTCGATGCCCCTGCGAGCATGAGAATCCAGGGGCGGAGTCCTCGGCAGACAAGGATGGAGATGATTGATGCAAGAGCTGCCTTTGCACAACTCAAGCTGATGCGACGACCATCAAGACGTCCATTGAATCGTCTTCTGAGCATGGTGATAAGCGCGGGGAATGCGATGAGAGTCGATGCTGTTATCGTCACTCCGAGCCATGTGACCCAATGTTCCGGCTGAAGCATTTTCACGCCCGCAAGGAGTATGGCAACATGGGCGACGTTCTGGAGAATCGCGAAAAGAAAAGGATGGCGGCCATCTTCGAAGGCAAAGAAAGTTCTCTGGATGATGAGATATGCGCTGGACAGCGGAAGGCAGAGGGCCAGTGCGGTCAGTGGTCCGGACATGAGAACGGCTTCGTGCATCCTGACCGAAGGCAGAAGCGCCTTGGCGATGGGAACGGCCATGACTGCAAAGAGCGCGGCGAAGAAACACATGATGACGGTGACGTTGCGCAAGGCTTTGCTCAGCTCTAATCGAGCGCCGTCTATGTCGTTCCTGGCGAGGAATCGTGAGATGACAGGGAATACAGCCGTTGAGACCGATACCGCGATGAGGGAGTAAGGCAGCATCCAGACGGTGTAGGCATTCTGATAAGTTGCGTTTCCGGCGACGACAATCTGATTTGTTCCGTGGAGATTTTCGGCGATAGAGGGTGCACTCATCGTGACACGCGTGTCGACGATGGTGATGAGCTGATCGATGATGACGATTCCCAGGCTCCATGCGGCGACCGGACCCATGGACCGTAGACCAATTCCTCGGATGCCCCAGCGTGGGCGGTATCGGATTCCACAATGAGCGAGGGGAATGAAAAGCACCAGGGCTTGACACGCCACACCCAAAGTCCACGCTCCGGCGGTAAGCGCTATCTTCTCTGGCGTCCAGAACGACAGGGGCTGGGTATCGGCCTTGCCAAAAAGCAGAATGAACGCGATGAAACCCGCCGAGCTGATGATGTTGGCCCCTACGGAGCTCCATGAGTAGGCTCCGAATCTGTTCTTTGCGGCGAGGATCTGGCCTATGACCGTGTAAAGCCCGTAGAACAACACCTGAGGCATGCACCATGCAGTGAAGGATTCGGTGAGTGCGACAGTTCCTGGGTCACCTTTTGCGTACAGCATCGTCAACAGCGGGGTGGCGGCCATCATGGCAGCCGTTATCGTAAGAAGCAGAGCCAACGCCAAGGTGATGAGCCTGTTCAGTTGATCCTCCGCTTTGGCGGACTGCAGGGTTCGCACTATCTGGGGGACGAGAACGGCGTTGAAGATTCCTCCCGACACAAGGGTGAAGATGACTTGCGGTATCATCGCACCCGCCTGATAGGCGTTGGCCGCCATTCCGGTGGTTCCGATCGCCGCAGCAAGAAGAATCGTTCGAATCTGGCCTGTTATTCGTGACGCGGCCGTTCCTGAGGCCATGATCAGGGAGTTGTGGCCGATGGAGTCCTTACCCGTCATTCGTCCGGATCCTTCGATCGATGCAGTTGCCTATGCAGTCCGAAGGCGCCGAGGATGGCCGCGAGGATGATGATGACGAGACCGCTTTTGTCGTTGAGCTGCAGGGAGCTGGTGATGATGGTCGACCGCGATTCGGAGAAAGCCTTCCCGTCACGGTCCAGCAGTGTCAGGCGGGCGGTCGCCTTCGCCGATGTCGCCACGCGGATCGTGAACGTTACCTGCGCCTCTCCGTGCGCCGGAACCGTGACGTATGCGAACCGGGATGTGACGATCTCCATCGAGTCGGTGAGGGACGAGATCCGTACGCGAACCGGGTAGGGATTGGCGTTGCTCACCGTGACTGGCATGCTGGCGGTGTCACTGACGACGGTTATCCCTTCCGAGGGAGTCAATGACACGGAGGAAAGAAGGCGCGAGGACAGATTCGTCGCCGATGCCGTCATACGGGAAGTCAGATTCTCATCGGAGGAGATGGACACGGCATGAAGCGCAAGACGTGAATAGGCGGCTTTGATGCTTCTCATCCATGTCGCCGCACTTGTAGATTCGTGACCGGAGGGCGATGCGGACGACGACGGGCCGGATGAGGACGATGAGGACGAGGAGGACGAGGAGGAACCATCCGCCAGGATGGCGTCGCGGAAGCGCGTGACATCGCAGACGCCTTCCGACAGCGTGTCAAGGGCAGAGACCAGAGCGCTGCGACGGCTTCGCGTCATTCCCGAGTCGGAAGACAGCACCTCCTTGGCCGAGGTCCCGCTCAGGTACGCCTTGGACGAGGACAGGGTGTTCAGTGTGGTCAGATTCAGCCATGACGCGTCCTCGACTGCCGTCATCAGGCTGTCCGCTTCCTTAGGCGTCGTCCGCGTGCCAAGAAGCACGAGTATGTTCCTTGAAACGTAGGGCTGCTCCATCTGATAGAACGCGCTCTGGGCCATGAAACGGGCCAGACGACCGGCGTCGGTGCGTTCGGCGAGCGCAGTCTTATCGGTGGGGTTCCCCTGGGCGAGCTTGGTGAGAACCTTCTGTGCGGCGAGCACCGTGACATCCCCGGCATCCGTGGGGATGCGGTATGTGCCGGTGTGGACGGTCGAGGAATCCGAGTCATCGAAGTCGCCGGAGGCGATGACGGTCGAATACCCCTGGCGGCGGGCGAGTGTCAGAGCCTGCAGCGTCCATCGGCCGGAGCCTTGCCACGCGTAGGACGTGAGTGCGGTTCCGTCGCCGAGAGTGGTCGCCGCTTGTGAAAGCGCGGCTGAGGACGTCCAGGAGGCGTCGGATATCCCTGCCTTGGCGAAGGCCGAGGAGCCGAGCACCGCTCGTGCGGTGATGTCCACGGCGCTGGGCTGCATGACCGCCGTCACCTGAGGCGGCAGTGACATCGCCTCGATGACCGAGGGGTCAGCGACAGCTTGGAGAAGAGGATGGGATTGCAGCGTTCTGGCCCATTGCTGCATGGTTTGCGTCGCGGTCTTCGTCAGATACGGTGTGGTCTCTTCGGATGTCTCGCCGGAATTCAGCAGCGTGGAGGTCCGGTCCTCGTCGCTTTTCCATCCCGAGCTCACCAAGGGCACGGCGATGGTGATGTCCATGGCCGGGGTCGCCGTCGTCGTCAGCCCCTGCGAGGACCGGGTGAGGAAGGTATGGGACCTGACGGGTCTGCTTGTCGTCGAGGAGTATTCGAGAAGCACGGGCTTGGGCCCCCATGTGGTGATGGATGCTAGGGCGTCGGCATCGGCTTTCACGTCAAGGGTCACCGAAATGCTGGACTGGGGCGAAATGGCGGGGACGTCCACGGTGCCCAGAACGTTGGGCGTGGGGATTCCCGTGCTTCCCTCGGCCCAGTGCTGGATGTCGCTGCGCGAGACGAAGGTGTACCACGAGTTTGTGGAGACCGTGAGCTTTCCTCCGGGGGTCTCGACGTTCGTGGAGTTCCTGACCGAAACGACGATATGGTATCCCGAATCCGACGTGACGACCGGAGTCGATTCGGTGATGGACAGCCCGATTGCCGATGCCGAGTCCTCGGCGCCCCACGCCGCCGAGGGCGCGAGAAATCCCATCAGCAACGTGACGAGGATGATGACGAAGGACCGCATGCGATTCCCAAGGCGACGCATGCGGCGTGATGCTATGGCGCGGCGAGGCGCATGATTCCGCTGCCGATGGTGCGGACCGATCAACTGTCGCGCTTCCGTGAATACAGCCACGCTATCCTGCGTTCGTTGGGGTAGCTCAGGACGCCATCAAGGTCATCGAATCGTACCCAGATCGCCTCCTCCGCCTCATGGTCGGGATCCCCTTCGACGGTCAGATCCCCGCCTATGCGCCGGAGCGCGAAGTGATGGACGAGCTTGTGGACCCGCTGACTCGACCCGGTGAACCAGTAGTCGATGGTCGCGATGGAGTCCACGACCTCGCCCAGTATCCCCGTCTCCTCATGCACCTCCCGCACCGCGGTCTGCTGGGGAGTCTCCCCCTGCTCGATATGGCCCTTGGGAAGGCACCATTCCAGATGGCCGCTGCGTGAATGGCGGGCGATTATGGCCACCCGGTCGCCGTCGAAGATGAGGCCGCCGGCGGAATATTCGCGGACGACGGGCAGTTCCTGGGCGTCAAGGGAGGCGAACGTCACCCGGGCATGGGTGATTCGCCGTGCCGGCATTATCGCAGGAGTCGGTGCATCGGGGGACCCATCGGAGTCCCCGCGCGAACGGGATTGGGATGTGTATCTCAGAACGTCCCTGGACCCTCCCCGTCGGGCATGACGATCCGCGGCATCGGCAAGCATGCGCGCGAGATCCGAGGGGGTGGTCATGGACTCCACCTTACCCAAACCAATGTGCAGGTGGAGTGACGGTATGCTGGGAGGCGCGCATGCGTGCCTGCCGTGAAAGGGTCCAATGAACGTCGAAGTCTGGCCGGAGGCCATCGAACTGGGTCAATTGTTCTCTGCCGAGGGGTTCGAGCTCTCCGTGGTGGGAGGCGCGGTCCGCGACCTTCTGCTGCGTCGTCGCTCCCATGACTTGGATTTCTGCACGTCCGCCCGTCCCGAACAGTTCGAGCCGGTGCTCAGGCGATGGGGGCGTGACGGCTTCTGGGATATGGGTCGGAAGTTCGGCACCCTCGGGGCCATGCGCCGTCGGCCGGACGGAACGGAGATTCGCGTCGAGATTACAACCTACCGCAGCGATGCCTACGAGCATGACTCGCGCAAACCTGATGTGACGTATGGGAGCAGTCTGGAGGGCGACCTCTCCCGTCGTGACTTCACCGTCAACGCCATGGCGCTTCGGGTCCCCGACCTGGTTTTCGTCGATCCGTTCCATGGGGCTAGCGATCTGGCCAACGGGCTTCTGCGCACGCCCATAGAGCCGGAGCGATCCTTCGATGACGATCCCCTGCGGATGATGCGGGCGGTGCGCTTCGTCGCCCAGCTCGGTTTCCGGATTGAGGCATCGACGGCCGAGGCCATCACCCGCATGGCCGACCGTCTGAGCATCGTTTCCGCCGAACGCGTGCGTGACGAACTGACGAAGCTGCTGCTATCTTCGCGGCCTCGCGACGGAGTCGAGGCTTTGGTCGGCTTGGGCCTCGCCAACGTCGTCCTTCCGGAGGTTCCCGCCCTGAAGCTGGAGATCGACGAGCATCACCGGCACAAGGACGTCTTCGAGCATACGATGACCGTCCTCGACCAGGCGATCGCCTTGGAGACGGGCGATGACGGACCGGTTCCGGCTCCCGATCTCGTCCTGCGTCTGGCGGCGCTGCTCCATGACGTCGGCAAGCCGAAGACCCGGCGATTCGAGCCGGGCGGGAAGGTGAGCTTCCATCACCATGATGTGGTCGGGGCACAGATAGCCCGGCGACGCCTCAAGGCGCTGCGTTTCGACCATCATGTCGTCCAGGACGTCTCCGAGCTGGTCGAGATGCATCTGCGCTTCCACGGCTACGTCGACGAGCCATGGACGGATTCCGCGGTCCGTCGCTACGTCAGGGGCTCCGGTCATCTGTATGAGAGACTCAACAGGCTGACGCGGGCGGACGTGACCACGCGGAACCAGCGCAAGGCGAGGATGTTCTCGGAGGCGATGGATGACATGGAGCGCCGCGTCGAGGAGCTCAGAAGGCAGGAGGACGTCGATGCCATCCGCCCGGATCTTGACGGCAACGACATCATGAGGATTCTCGGCATAGCTCCGGGGCCGCTGGTCGGAGAGGCCTATCGCCATATGCTGGACTTCCGACTGGATCGGGGGCCCGTCGGCCCCGACGAGGCGGAGGCGGAGCTGCGCAGATGGGCGTCTTCGCGTGACCGGACCGATGATGGTGCCTCCCGGATCGCGGTCGGCGCGGGAGGTCCATCCCTGCCGACGGAATCCAGGAGCTGAGGTCCGGCCGCGGTCTCGGGGACGAGGATGGAATCGAGCCGAGGTCCGTCCCTTCGCCGGTGAACGGGTCGGTGCGGATCCTCGCCGACCCGTTCACCGCGCTCAGTTCACGGCGGTGTGGCTGATCGCTTTGGGAAGATCAGTCATCGAGGAGGCGCTTTTGCATCCCTTGATGTCGACGATGTCGGCACCCGAGGTGGGGACGTAGCGCTTGCTGCGCAGGTTCTTGAAGGAGGACCCGAGAACGACGTCGACGAGCTTGTCGGTCCGGTCATCCATCACCATGATGGCGTCCTTGAAGTTGCTGTTCACGGTGTAGCCCTGCGCGATCGCGTTGCGGCCGAAGTAGATGATGGTCCGCTCCACCGAGGTCGACGAATAGTTGGATATCTCAGAGACGGTGAAGCCTCTGTTTTGCAGGGCTTCTCCAACGGCCTTGGCGAAGCCGCTTGACGCCGTCCCGTTGAGCACGCGAATGGTCACGTCCGAATTCGTCGCATATTTCGATGTGTTCCCGTTGGAGTCCTCCGGGGCGCAGGGCGCGGTCACTCCGTAGTTCGGTGCCGCGACCGATGTCTTCTGGGCCCCCGCGCCGCCTATGTGGAAGTAGAAGACGCCGGATACGACAAGCGCGGCGACGAGAATCATAACCACGAAGGACAAGACGACATGGCGGCGTCTGCTCACATAGCGTCGGCGCATGGCACGTTCATCGTTCGGCTTCGTCATACCCCAGTCCCTTTGCCTTTGCATCCTCATGGCAGTGGCCCTCACTGTAGCGTCAGCGTCTGACGCGGTTCCGCTCGTTGCGGCGTGTCAGCACGACGGGCGTGGATGGCGCCCGTGCATCGAGGACGTAGTCTACGACGTCCGCCGTCAGCCATGCACGTCTGATGGATTCGCGGGTCCGGGCGTCGGAGACGAACGCCACGACCGTCGGTCCCGATCCGGACACCATCGCATGGCGTGCGCCGGCGGACGTCGCCAGCTCTATGGCCTGGCCGCTCCGTGGATGCAGGGAGATCGCGGCCCGCTGCAGGTCGTTGGCATCGTCGGGGTCCGCGCCGATGTCGTCGAACCGTCTATAGACCAGTGGAGTGCTCAGGTGGTCGTCATAGGCTCCCACTAGCACATCCCCGCAGAACCCGTCCTCGGCCAGGCCCACGGCCGATGGGCTTCCGGCGGGCAGTGGTGTCACGCGCTCGCCGTACCCGGTGCCATGCGCGAAGCCTCCCGTCAGGCAGAATGGCATGTCCGACCCCAGCTGCGCCGCGATCTCCGAAAGTCGTGCGAGCGGCCAGTCCAGGCCCCAAAGGGAGTTCAAAGCCAGAATCGTTCCGGCGGCGTCGGAGGATCCCCCTCCGAGTCCCGCGGCGACGGGTATCCGTTTGATGATCTCCAGTCTGACGTCCGGGGCGATGCCGCTGGCCTCGGCCATGGCCATAACCGCGCGGATGGCGTGGTTGTCCCCGTCGTCCGATCCGTGCCTGGCCAGATCCCCGAGACGATCGCCTGTCAGGGAAAGCAACGGCCCGGATCCGTTTGGAGCACATCGGACGATGAGGGTGTCGGCGAGCGTGAGTGCGCAGTAGACGGTATCGAGCTCATGACGGTTTCCCCATTCCGGGCGGCGTGCGGACACGGAGAGCGTGATGTTGGTTTTTGCGGGGCATTCGACGGTGACCAGGGAATCGTTTCGGGAAGCATTCGAGACGTTCCGATCCGACGTCCAGACCGGCGTTCGGATGGCCTCAGCGGTCGTCGGTTTCATCATCCGCCTCCCCTCGGGACGCCAGGGCTATGAACTCGTCGATGGATAGGGTCTCTCCGCGGCGTGTGTCGTCGATTCCACAGTCCTGGAACGTCTCCGGCGGCACCAGACCACGCAGGGCGTGGCGCAGGGTTTTGCGTCGCTGGCCGAAGGCGGCGTCGATGAGACGGAACACGCGTTCCCGCAGTCCCTCATCCTCGCGCCGTCCGGTCTCGTCGTGCAGACGGGCGAAGGACACCAGCGCGGAATCGACGTTGGGTGCCGGCCAGAACACGTTGCGTCCGATGGAGCCGGTCCGCGTCGCCGTCCCATACCAGGCCAGCTTCACGCTGGGCGCTCCGTACGACCTGCCTCCCGGGCCCGCCGCCATCCGGTCGGCGACCTCCTTCTGGACCATCACGGTGAAGCGAGTCAGATGCGGCATCCTGGACAGAAGGGTAAGCACCAAAGGGGTGGCGATGTTGTAGGGAAGGTTGGCCACGAGGGTGAGTTCGGGAACGATGCCGGTTCCATCGGCGTCCTCGTCGAGGTCCTCCGCCGTCAGCAGCATTCCGTCCCTGACGAGCACCGTCAGGTCGGCGGCACGGTCGGGCATGAACCTCCGCACGGTATCGGGGAGCCGTGTGCCGAGACGCGGATCGATCTCCACGGCCGTGACGTGGCATCCCGCCTCCAGAAGGGCGAGGGTCAGGGAGCCCAGACCGGGGCCTATCTCCAGGACCCGGTCGCCCTGCCCGACGTGGGCCGTGCGAACGATGCGTCGCACGGTGCCCGGGTCGATGACGAAGTTCTGCCCGAGTTTCTTCGTCGGCACGATGCCTAGGTCGTCTGCCAGCCGGTGGACGTCGGCCGCCCCCAGGAGGTGTCCTGAACCGGCGTCGCCGGCTGGCCTCGGAATACCGACGGTCGGGGATTCGGTCAGTACCACTTGTGGACCTCCCAGTAGGCTCGGGCCTTCGTGGGGTTCCCGTAGCGCTGGCTGATGTAGCTCAGCCCCCAGGAGATCTGGACCGCTCCGTCATCCTTCCATCCTGTTCCCATCTTGCTGCCGGGAAGCGCCTGGGGGATGCCGTATGCGCTTGAGTAGGGGTTTGCGGCGTTCCAGCGCCATCCCGATTCATGGTTCCACAGCCACAGGAGGTCGGTCCACTTCTGTCCGGTCCAGCCCAGCTGGGCCGCCGCTCCCGCCGCGTAGGTCTGGGCGGCCGTGATGCTTGGATGCCACAGACCCGTCTGGGTCGAACCGGATCCGCTGGATGACGACGACCCGCTGGATGATGACGAACTTCCCGATGGCTTGGATGAGGACGTGGATGAGGACGTGCTGGGCTTCAGAGTCGGCGTGGAGGACGGTGTCGACGTGGACGTGCTGGGCGATGAGGACGTCGCGGAGGACGATGCCGAGGCCGAGGGGGATCTGGTGGCCGATGTCGAGGACGAATCCGTCGCGGAGGAACCCGTCGACGTCGAGGGGGAATCGGTCGCTGAGGAGGATGACGCCGAGCTGGAGGACGCCGAGCTGGAGGACGACGAGGACGATTCGGAGGAGTCCGACCTCTTCGAGGTGGATTCCGATTCCTCGGGGGATTCGGCTGACGATGACCCGCCGGATGCGGATTCGGACCCGGTCGTCGGCGCCGAGGTCGATTTGGAGTCGGGCGTCGAGGAGGCGGCCGGTCCCACGGCGATGATCCTGTCGACGGCGATGGCCGTCGTCGTCTGGGATTTCAGAGTGCGGCTCTCCTCCTTCCCGTCGACGTACGTGACGTCGTAGGTCAGCCGCCTCTGCCCATTGCTGCCCTGCTGGCGGATGATGCTCTGCCCGGTCTCAAGGGTGTCATCGACCACCGTCGTGGTGGAGAAGGGGACGGTGACCGTTTCGGTTATCGTGCGATGCGTGACGCGCAGCACGCGCAGCACGGTCATGCCGTCGTCCAGCTCGACCCTGACGCGGTCGTTCTTCCCCAGCACCACGCCCGCCGAGTCGAGAATCGACGCCGCCGGCAGCTTTCCATTGGCGACGACGGTTCTTTTCCCGTCGCAGATCACCGTCACCGGTCCGGCCCTGTTGATGACGAAACCGCCGGTGAGCTGGTTGTAGACATTGCCGATGTCCACCGTGACCTGCGAGGCCTTGACCTCGTTCTGCCGAAAGAACCCCAGCAGCTGGGCGGCGCTTGTCGCCGTGGTCCAGAAGGGGACCTCCTGCCCGTTGATGACGATGGTCGCCTGGAAGGCCTTGCTCACCGTGACTGCGGCGTGGTTGGCCAGGATGTCGCCTGACGTGGAGGTCACGGCGTCGTGGGATTTCACGCTGACGTTCTGCTCCTCCAGCAGCCGATCGACGGTCATCGCGTAGGTGGTGACGATCGTCGTCTCGCCGTTCACCGTCAGTGCCACGGATTTGCGCGCCCCGACGGCGAATGCGCCCACCGACGCGAGAACCACGGCGGCAACGCACAGCAGGACGCGGACTCTTCTCATCAGCGCGAAACGTCCCGGTGTCCACCGTCGAGGCATGAGCGCTCTCCTCACTGTCACGGATGTGACGTTCTCGCCCTTCCGGGCCTGATTCCTGGGGAAGGATGCCCTGGGAAGGTCGTAACGACTCGCATTCTACAGAAGAGAGCTCGCCCCGTTCGAGGGCATCGCGGCTTCATGGCAGTCTCGGCACAAACGTCGGCGGTGACGTGCGGGGACCATGTCATGGCCGTGCCGTCGTCATATGACGCGATCCGCAATGGCGGATACCGGCGGCGAAGGAGATGTCGCGGCCGCCGTCCTCGTTGACGGCGACCTCTCTCAAGGAGTGGGGGCGGGAGAGAAGGGGATGTTCCCGCCCCCGAGGCGAAGCGGGTTGGGGGATGCTTCGCCTCTGCCAGAAGCCTTATTTGGGGGGAAGGCTTCTGGGCTGCTTACTCGGGGATAAGTGTGCCAGAAAGACACCATACACGCATTTCGTATGACGCGTACGTGCTTTTCCGAGAGCCTCCTGTCGGGATCGAACCGACGACCTGCCGCTTACAAGGCGGCCGCTCTGGCCATCTGAGCTAAGGAGGCCTGCCCGTATCACTGCGGTTCCGGGGATTCCATGGTCGAACCCTCGGAGGGACGCGAACAAGCATAGCAGCCGACGGGACAACCCTGACGTTTCGGGCCTGCCGGGCGGGCGTCCCGTCTCATGAGGACAGGGACACGGGTTTGCCGGATGCCCCGATGGAGGGAAGCTCCCCTTCCTTGCCCACCTGGGATTCGGTGAGTCCTAGAGACTTGAGAATCCCGGTTTTCAGCTCAAGGCCTAACGAGGAGAATTCGGACAGATCCAGCATCGTGCCGTTCACCGTCACCGTCGGCGTCGACATCGACCCGCTGGAGCCCCACAGCTCCTTGCGCTTGGGGGTGTATGCGTCGACGGCGTCGAGCCAAGCCTGGTACTTGCGGGTGAATGCCTTGTCCGCGATCTTCTTCGGCACCCCCGCCTTGATCGCCTGTGCCTTGAGCTTGGCGTCGCTGACGGACACGTAATCGCTGCCTTCGCTGGGCTGGAAGTCGGATGCATAGATACGGGAGATGAAGTCGAGCAGATGATCGGGGTCGTCGTCGTTCTCGGCGATGTAGGCGATGGCCGTCGACACGCGGCTGGAATAGTCGTCGCTGGAACTGGAATCGAGGAAGGCCATGGGGTGGATCTCGATGTTGATCTGTCCGGCGTCCATCAGGGATATGAGCGTGGAGTCGGCCTGCCTGTTGAAGTTCCCGCATCCGGGGCAGAGCGGATCCATGTAGATGGCGACGGTGGGCGCGCCCGTGGCCTTCTTGCCGTACCCATTCTTCGACATGAGGAAGCCGCCCTTGCTGGTGGCCCTGCTCGGTTTGGTCGTCACGGCCTGCAGCTTCTCGTAGGCCTCCTGAGCCGTCAAGGAGCTTGACGAGCTCGATGAGGGGTGGAGGTTCCGGTAGACGACGACGCCGATGACGGCGACCAGCGCGAGCACCACCACCGAGACGATGACGCCGATGATCGTCTGCTGACGTCGTTCGCGCGCCGCCTGCTCGGCCAGCCGCCGTTCGCGCTCCTCCTCGGCCCGTCTGCGGGCCGATCTCCTGTCACGGGACTTGTTCCGGGACTGGCCTGCAGCCATATGCCCTCCCTGATTGGTGTTTCGCCGATGTCCGGTGCTTCGCCGGCATGCCGGTTTCGGTCTCGAATCCTGCCGCGAACATCCTAGCCGACCCGGCTATGCGAACCAGTGAGGTCGGATGATGTTCACAGGGGGCTGACGGGAAGCGGATACCAGAGGATCGATGTCCATGTCAGCAGGGGGATCAGGGCCGCGAGCGCGGTCACGAGTCCCGCCACGGCGAGGACGGTCGGGACGGTCCCGAATCGACGCCGCCGCGGGGAGACCTCCGCTGTGGAGCCCTTCGTCGGGCTTCCCCAGGATCCCGAACCAAGGCGGGCCAGGGACCCTGCGGGAAGGGAGACGACGACGATCCAGGAGACCCCCATGCCCAGCCCGAGCGCCAGCCCGGCGAAGGACAACGGTCGACCCGAAGGAAGAAGCAGGGGGATGCTCAGGGTCCCGGGATTCCAGAGAAGCCCCATGCGTGGGGACGTCAGGGGGCCGGTGAACAGGGCGACGGATGCGGTGATGGCGCCAAGCAGCACGGTCTGCACCAGAACATGCGGGAGCGCCGCGATGACATGCCATGGCGCCAGAAGAACGCGCAGCGCCGAGTCCCCGCCGCTCCAGCGGCCGTCATGGCGTCTCTGTCTGTCGATGCGGAACCGGCGTCCCTCGCCAAGGGACGTGAGGACCCACAATGCGGCAGTGGCGGCGCACAGGGCCCCAATGGGAATCACCGCCGCCAGCAGGGCCCAGACGGCCGTCAGTCCGATCAAGGCGATTCGGCCGGTGTGCATGCAGTGGTCGCGGAGGTGCAGAAGATCTTCGGACTCCACGTAATTCGGCGTCGATTCGTCATGAGGGTCCCGTTCGGGCGGGGGAGCGATGTCGCGCCCGTCATCCGTGGCATCGGGCGCGGACGTGACGGCTGGAAGCACCCGGGTCGCGGGAGCCGGTTCATCGGCGTCCCCCGACGGCAGGGTTCGTGTCCTCGTGGGGTCCAGAGGAAGCCAGAGGGTGCGCGTCCTCGCCTCCGTCGCATCGGAGTCGCTCGGTCCGGACGTGATTGCGTCTGCCCCGGTCGCGTCAAAAGGGGGCATCGCCTCCGTCGGCGTCGCGCCGTCAGACGGCAATGCACGCGTGGGGTCGTCGAGGGAGTCGGATCGGATCGCCTCCAGCAGGTCACGGGGTCCTCCGCGCCGGCCGCGCCGGGGGTCCAGGGCGCGGGCGAGCGCCCTGCGCGTGCCGTCGGCGATCCCCGACAGGTCCGCGCTGCCTGAGGCCTCGCGCTGGAGCACGGTCATCATCGGAGAGGTGCCGAACACCGGTCGTCCCGTCGCCGCGAAGGCCAGAACCGAGGCCACCGACCACCAGTCCGTCGTCTCGTCGGACTCCGCTCCCTCGATGATCTCCGGCGCGATGAAGCCCGAAGTGCCCATGACCAGCCCGGTGCGCGTGACATGGCTTTCGCCGGCGCCCATCGCGATGCCGAAATCGACGAGAACGGGGCCCGTGGCGGCGACCATGACGTTGGTCGGCTTGATGTCGCGATGGATGATGCCCGCCTCATGCACGGCCTGGACGGCGTCCATCAGCCGTTCGGCGAGACGTTCGAGGTCGACGCCACGGTAGGGGCCGTTCCGTCTGACGTCGTCCCGCAGGTTACGTCCCTCGACGAGTTCCGTGACGATGAAAGCCAGGGCGTCGTCCAGCTCCATGTCGACGATGCGGCACACCCCGGGGTGGCGGATTCGGCGCAGCGCCATCGCCTCGCGGCGCAGCCTCTCCCGTGCCGTGGCCGCGTCTCGCGTTGGGGAAGTGCCGGCGTCCTCCGCCAGCGAATCGCGCAGGATCTTCATGGCGAACTCCTGCCCGCCGCCGTCGCGGACCCTCCATACCGACCCCATGGCGCCGCCGCCCAGGCGTGAGACGAGGACGTATCCTCCCACCGCCTGACCCGGCTCCAGATCCATGGCGTTCAGATCGCTCATGGCCAACATCCTAGTGTTCCCGGCGTTTCGGGGCCTCCGACCCCTGTGACCTCCGACGACGCCGGTGCGCCGAGGGACGTGCCTGGCCACATGCTCAAGCTCGTCCATGGTCCGCGATGCGCCACGTCCTTGTGCGCGCATATCTGCATCCCGGTGGAGTGACCCCTGACGCGCGTGACGAAGCGCCTCGGCGAGGGTTCGGAGGCGTGTCGCCGCGTCATTCCGCCGTGTATAGTGAGGACAGGCTCAACGAAGAGAACCTTCACTGGACCGGAAAAGTAAACGCTGAGGCTTGCGGCTTCCGATGCTGGGCACCGTGGACTTCGGCACGAATCCCCTTCACTACGGATCGTTCGGCACGTACCTGCCGATGAAAGGATGATTATCATGGCGGAAGTCGTTTTCGAGCACGTCACCCGCATCTACCCCGGCAACGACAAGCCTTCGGTGGATGATCTCAATCTTGACATCAAGGACGGCGAGTTCCTTGTGCTCGTCGGCCCCTCCGGCTGCGGCAAGTCGACGACCCTGCGCATGCTGGCCGGCCTCGAGGAGGTCAACAAGGGCCGGATCTTCATCGGCGACAAGGACGTCACCACCATGCAGCCCAAGGACCGTGACATCGCCATGGTCTTCCAGAACTACGCCCTGTACCCGCACATGACCGTCGCCGACAACATGGGCTTCGCCCTGAAGATCGCCGGCATGCCGAAGGACGAGATCCGCAAGCGCGTCGAGGAGGCCGCCAAGACCCTCGACCTCACCGAGTATCTCGATCGTAAGCCCAAGGCCCTGTCCGGCGGCCAGCGTCAGCGCGTGGCGATGGGTCGCGCCATCGTCCGCAAGCCGAAGGTGTTCCTCATGGACGAGCCGCTGTCGAACCTCGACGCCAAGCTCCGCGTCCAGACCCGTACGCAGATCGCCGCCCTGCAGCGTCAGCTCGGGGTCACGACCCTGTACGTCACCCATGACCAGACCGAGGCCCTGACGATGGGCGACCGCATCGCCGTCATCAAGCTCGGCGTTCTGCAGCAGGTCGGCGCTCCCACGGAGCTCTACGATCGTCCGGCCAACGTTTTCGTCGCCGGCTTCATCGGATCCCCGTCGATGAACATCAACACGCATCCGGTCGTCGACGGCAAGGCGAAGATCGGCGAGGACACGCTCGACCTGCCGGCCGAGGCCGTGAACAAGCTGACCCCGGACGACGGGGGCAAGATCGTCGTCGGCTTCCGTCCCGAGGACGCCGACCTCGCTTCCCCGACCGATGCCAACGCCTTCTCGCTCAGAGTCGTCAACGTCGAGGACCTCGGCTCCGACGGCTACATCTACGGCAACATCGTCACCGATGGCTCGATCGCCGAGTCCTCCACGATGATGTCCGACCAGAACAAGCTCACGACGATCCGCGTCAACCCGCGTTCCCTGCCCAAGGTCGGGGAGACGGTGAAGATCAAGATCGATCCGACCAAGATGCATCTCTTCTCCCCCGCGACGGAGCTGCGTCTCAACTGATTAGCACGTGGCGGCCGCATCCGGCCGCCATCGGCATGGGACGCTTCTTCCCTTTCCTCTCTCGGCGTCCCACGGAAGCCCCGCAGCGATGCGGGGCTTCCGCCATTCATCCCCTTTCTCGCTTGCGAAAGGTACATTGGGCCTTATGGAACTGACCGAAACGTCGCAGATGGACCCCCGGGCGTTGAACGCCACGTCGGTGAACGCCGATGCCGCCCAGGACGAGTCCGACGACGCGCAGCTTCTCAAGATCACGGCGGCGAGCTCGAATCCGAAGATGTTCACCCTGCCGTGGGAGAAGCCGCTGTCCACCTGGCCTCAGGAGCTGCTCGTCAATCTTCCCCGTGGCATCTCCAGGCATGTGGTGCGCTTCGTGCACGTGGGCGACGAGGTCTATGCCATGAAGGAGATCACCCGGCTGGTGGCGGAACGCGAATACGAGCTGCTGCGCAGGCTGCAGAAGCTCGAGCTTCCCACCGTCACGCCCATCGCCGTGGTCACCGGGCGCCATGACGCCAACGGCTCTCCGCTAGAGGCCATTCTCGTCACGCGGCATCTCAAGTTCTCGCTTCCCTATCGCGCGCTGTTCGCCCGCAATCTGCGGCCCGACACCGCCGAAAGGCTCATCGATGCGCTTGCTGTGCTTATGGTCAGGCTGCATCTGGCGGGCTTCTACTGGGGCGACGTCTCCCTGTCCAACGTGCTTTTCCTGCGTGACGCCGACGCCTTCTCCGCCTTCCTCGTGGACGCCGAGACCGGCGACCTGCATGCCTCGCTTACCGACGGGCAGCGCGAGTACGACATCGATCTGGCGAGGACCAACATCATCGGCGAGCTTATGGATCTCAACTCCGGCGATCTTCTGCCCAAAGGTGTCGACGAGGTCTCCGTCGG
Source organism: uncultured Bifidobacterium sp. (assembly GCA_937876495.1). Classification (GTDB taxonomy): domain Bacteria; phylum Actinomycetota; class Actinomycetes; order Actinomycetales; family Bifidobacteriaceae; genus Bifidobacterium. The sequence continues at coordinate 5,893 of CALEGL010000096.1, read as the reverse complement.
CAACCGGCTCGTCGACCGCTACCACTCCCTGTGGGGGGCGCTCACCGACGTCGAGGACTTCAATCCCGACGAGATGTGGAAGATCGAGAAGCGCATCAACAGGCTCAACGAGCTGGGCTTCGACGTCGACGAGCTGGAGATGAAGACCGCGGCCGACGGCAAGAGGGTGCTCGTCCGGCCGCGCGTGGTGGACGCCGGATACGCCTCGCGCAAGCTGTTGCGTCTCACCGGTCTCGACGTGCAGGAGAACCAGGCTCGACGTCTGCTCAACGACCTCGACGCCTATCGCGCCTCGACCTGGCGCGAGGGCGAGGAGCTGGAGATCGTTGCCACCGACTGGATGCGCGAGGTCTTCGAACCGACGGTCCATATGATTCCGCCGGAGTACCGTTCGCAGATCGACCCGGCCCAGTTCTTCCACGAGGTTCTTGACCATCGCTGGTTCCTCGCGGAGAAGGCAGGCCATGACGTTCCGATGGGCGAGGCGGTGGCCAGCTACATCAAGAACGTCCTGCCGCAGTACAAGCTGGACACCGCGGAGACGCAGGCCATCAACGAGGACGCGGATTCAGGGGTGATTGACGACCAGGCGACGTATCACGACGTCGAAGATGACGCCGAGAACGATTCGGACGCCGCGGTCTGGTCGCATTAGCCGGGTCGGGCGCATCCCGCGCCCGAATGCGCATCGGATGATCCGTTGCGGCCATCCGATGCGCGCGCTCGCGCGGATTTGTGGCTATTTCGCGGTCCAAGGGACGGCGGGGGCAGGATTGATGGAATCGGATCGTCTGAATGGACGCCGGTTTCGCGGACGCGCATCAGTCCTTCGCGGCGGTTCTCGCGTCCGGAACGCCCTCCCGTCGGGCCTGGGCCACGGCGTACAGCGCGATACCCGCGGCGACCGAGGCGTTCAGCGATTCGACCATCCCTGAGATGGGGATTCCGGCGATGGCATCGCAGGTCTGTCGTACCAGGCGGCTGATGCCCTCGCCCTCCGATCCGAGCACGACGACGAGGGGATCGCCCTCGAATCCCGTGGCGCCCACACGCGCCCGTCCCCCGCCGTCCAGGCCCACGACGTAGTATCCGCGCTCCTTGAGCCCTTCGAGGGCCTTGGTGAGGTTGACGACCTTCGCCACGGGCATATGCGCCGCGGCCCCTGCGGACACCTTCCATGCGGCGGCCGTCACTGAGGCGGACCGCCGTTCCGGCAGAATGACGCCTGAGGCGCCGAATGCGGCGGCCGAGCGGATGACGGCGCCAAGGTTCTGCGGGTCCGTCACGCCGTCCAGAGCGATGAACAGCGGCTGCGCCGCGCGCCTGACGGCGGGGGAATCCGCCTGCGACATGGCCCCCGCGCGTTTCCCGGCCTGGTCGACGAGCGATGCAAGGGAGGAGTATTCAAAGGGGCTGACCTTGAGCACCACGCCCTGATGGTTGCGGGAATGCGCCATGCGGTCCATCTCCAGCCGGTCGGCCTCCAGCAGGTTAAGACCCTGGGCTCCCGCAAGACGGACGATCTCCCTCGTCCGATCGTCATGCTCGATGCGTGCGGCGAGCACCAGCTGGGTGCTGGGGACGCCCACTCGCAGGGCCTCGAGCACGGCGTTGCGGCCCACGACGAGATCCGCCGCATCCGAGACGAACTGGTCGGCACGGCGGCGAGCCGCAAGGCGCGGGTCCGCGCGTCGCCGACGCTCCGCCTCCTGACGCGCCTTGTAGGCCTTGTGATAGACGCGGTCCTCGGCCCGGGGAGTGGGACCTCGTCCTCGAAGGGAGTTCCGATGCTTGCCGCCCGACCCCTTGGTCGGGCCCTTCTTCGTTGCCATGTCGCCATTGTCCCAGCACCCCGGGATGGATGCGGATGGATGACTGGTCCACGCAGGCCCGGTTCATGAGCCGTGTGCCAGTTCCTGCGACAGCCGCGTCGCGACGCTAGAATGGGGACGATGACCGGCCGGTCCAGGCCGGTGCCCACATCCGCGCAGTCCCGTGCGGGTCCGGTTCCTCCGGACCGTCCAGACATGGGCCTGACTACTCCGCGGCGGACCGAGGAGAATCCAGCGATGACTCGTCATTCCGGCGATCCATTCAGCACATCAGCAGCATCCGCATCGTCCGTGGCCGGCGAGGCGGGCGACGCTTACGCAGAGCCCGGCGATCAAGCAACTACCGGGCGGGCCGCGGCCGATTCGGACCCCTCGCTCGTCCCCTCCGAGGGCGTCGCCCGAGCCCTGAAGGTCGACCCCTCCCGCGGACTGGACGATGCCGAGGCCGCGCGACGGCTGGAACGCTTCGGGGAGAACCGTCTGGAAGGGAAGCCTCCGGTCCCTGCATGGCGCCGCTTGCTGCTCCAGTTCAAGGACCCGCTGGTCTACCTGCTGCTGGCGGCGACGGGGATCTCGCTGGTGGCGTGGTTCGTCGAACGTGCGAACGCCGCTCCGGGCGCCGAGACGGAGAGCCTGCCCTTCGACGCCATCGTGATCGTGCTCATCCTCGTCCTCAATGCCGTCCTCGGATACGTCCAGGAGGCCCGTGCGGAGAAGGCGGTGGACGCTCTCGCGAGGATGACGGCGCCGCAGACGTCCGTGCTGCGCGACGGGCGGGTCGTGCGCATCGATACGACGGGCGTCGTCCCGGGGGACGTTCTTGTCCTCGCCGAAGGCGATGCCGTTCCGGCTGATGGCCGTCTGGTCGCGTCGGCGTCCTTGCGCGTCGCGGAGGCCAGCCTCACGGGCGAATCCGTCCCCGTCTCCAAGCGTCCGGACGTGCTTGAAACGGCTCGTGCTCTGGGAGACAGAACCAACATGGTGTTCAACGGGACCGCCGTGACGCAGGGGACCGGTCGCGCCATCGTCACCGGCACGGGCATGGACACCCAGGTCGGGCGCATCGCCGACATGCTGTCGAAGACGGACGATGACCCGACGCCCCTGCAGAAGGAGATGGCTCGCGTCTCGAAGATCCTGGGCGTCGCCGTCTGCATCATCGCAGTCGTCGTTCTGGCCGCGCTTGCCGTCATGTCCGGCTTCCACAGCCTCGACGACGTCATCGAGTCCCTGCTGCTGGCCGTGTCGCTGGCCGTGGCGGCGGTGCCCGAGGGTCTGGCTGCCATTCTCACCGTCGTGCTCGCCCTCGGGGTGCAGCGCATGGCGAAGCACAACGCCATCGTCAAAAGGCTGTCCTCCGTGGAGACGCTGGGAAGCGCCTCGGTGATCTGCTCCGACAAGACCGGCACCCTCACTCGCAACGAGATGACCGTCGAGCGCATCGTGACCTTCTCCGGCGAGGTCCAGGTCACCGGCACGGGGTATTCCCCGAAGGGCGATCTGGTCGATGTGGACGCCACGGACCCGATGCCGGAGGATCTGCGCGGCGAGGTCGTCGCCTGCCTGGGCGCCGGGCTTCTCGCCAACGACGGCGAGCTGCGCGATGGGGACGACGGCTCCTGGCAGCCGGTGGGTGACCCCACGGAGGTCTCCCTGGTCGTCGCCGCACGGAAGGCCGGAGCCGACCGCCGCTACTCCGGGTTCTCCCGCGTCGCGGAGATCCCCTTCACCTCCGAGCGCAAGCGCATGTCGGTGGTGGCCGGCGACGGTGCTGATGCAGGCCGGCTCACCGTGTTCTCCAAGGGCGCGCCCGACGTACTCCTGGGCTACTGCACGCGGATCCGGGTGGGATCGGACGTCAGAGCGCTCACCGACGATGACAGACGCAGGATTCTCGGCGACGTCGAGCGTCTGTCGCGGCAGGCGTACCGGACCCTGGGTGCGGCCTACAGGCCGCTGGGCACAACGTCCCTGACCGGCATCGATGGCGTGCGGACCAATGCGGCGGGGCAGGTCACCGAGCTGTCCGAGCAGAGCGACGTCGTGGAGCGCGACATGATCTGGACAGGCATGGTGGGGATCATCGACCCGCCGCGGACCGAGGTGCGGGACAGCATCGCGGAGGCCCATCGCGCGGGGATACGCACCGTGATGATCACCGGTGACCATCCGCTCACGGCCTCGCGCATCGCATCCGACCTCGGGATCATCTCGGCCGGCGGTCTGGCGCTCACCGGTGACCAACTCGATTCGCTCAAGGATGACGAGGTCCTGGACCGTGCCACATCTTCGGCGTCCGTGTATGCCCGCGTTGCTCCCGAACACAAGCTTCGGATCGTCGAATCACTGCAGAGGCAGGGCAACATCGTCGCTATGACGGGCGACGGCGTCAACGACGCCCCCGCCGTCAAGGCCGCCGACATCGGCGTCGCCATGGGCATCACGGGCACGGAGGTCACCAAGGAGTCGGCGGCGATGATCCTCGCCGACGACAACTTCTCCACCATCGTCGCCGCCGTGCGCGAGGGACGGGGGATCTTCGACAACATCCGCAAGTTCCTGCGCTATCTGCTCAGCTCCAACATGGGCGAGGTGTTCACGGTGTTCGGCGGGGTGATGTTCGCCGGCCTGCTCGGCATCACGCAGCCCGGCTCCGTCGGTGTCACGGTGCCGCTTCTGGCCACTCAGCTGCTGTGGATCAACCTGCTCACCGACGCCGCGCCCGCGCTCGCCATGGGCGTTGACCCCTCGACGGAGGACGTCATGGGGCGCCGCCCGCGGCGCGTCACCGACCGCGTCGTGGACCGCGCGATGTGGGGGGACGTCGTGTTCATCGGCATCGTCATGGCGCTGGTGACGCTTGCGGGGATGGACATGCATCTGCCGGGCGGTCTGTTCACCGACCGCTCGCTTGCCGGCGATCACGCCCATCAGATCGTCGAGGCGCGGACGATGGGCTTCACGATCCTCGTCTTCGCGCAGATGTTCAACGCTCTGGCCTCGCGCTCGCATCTGCGCAGCGCCTTCGAGGGACTGTTCTCGAACCGCTGGCTCTGGGGGGCGATCGCGGTGTCCACGGCGCTTCAGCTGGTTGTGATCTACGTCCCCGTCCTCAACTCGGCGTTCGGCACGACTCCTCTGGGCTCCGGGGCGTGGGTGGAGTGCGTGGCTCTGGCCGCGCTGGTGCTCGTGGCATCGGAGCTGCGCAAGGTCGTGCTCCGGGCCATGGACGGCAGGCGCGCACAGGCCGCTGTCGCGTCCTGATGCCGGCGTCGTCGTTCGTCAGCGCCCTAGTCGTCGATATGCGCGCGGTAGAAGTCGATATAGGAGCGCGACGGCGTGGGCCCGCGCTGACCCTGATAGTGGGAGCCTGCCTGGGAGGACCCGTAGGGGTGTTCGGCCGGGGAGCTCAGGCGGAAGAAGCACATCTGCCCGATCTTCATGCCCGGCCACAGCTTGACGGGAAGGGTGCTCACGTTGGACAGCTCGAGGGTGATATGCCCCGTGAAACCTGGGTCGATGAAACCGGCGGTCGAATGCGTGAGAATGCCTAGGCGCCCCAGCGAGCTCTTCCCCTCGAGGCGGGCCGCGATGGTGGCGTCGAGCCGCACGCGTTCCCATGTCGAGGCGAGGGCGAACTCGCCCGGATGGAGGATCCACGGCTCGTCGGCGCCGACCTCGAACTGCTCGGTGAGCGCTCCCTGGTTCTCCGCCGGGTCGACGTACGTATAGGCGTGATTGTTGAAGAGACGGAAGAAGCGATCCAGTCTCACGTCGATGGACGCGGGCTGCACCATCTCGGGCGTCCATGGGTCGAGGTCGATGTGCCCGTCGGCGTGGGCCGCGAGGATGTCGCGATCGGACAGCAGCATATGGTCTCCTTGGGCTTTCCTTATGATTCTGCGCCGGATGCGGTCGTCGGGGCCAGTGTATCGCCGGCGTCGCCGTCATGCCTGTCGTTCGCGGTTCGGCCGGACCGCGAACGACAGGCCTGACGGCGAACGGGCCCACCCGTCGCCGCCTCGTCTGGTCCGGGCCGGGCTCGGCCGCGGTGGCCGTGC
>CALEGL010000095.1 GCA_937876495.1 uncultured Bifidobacterium sp. | reverse complement strand
GGCGAGCGCCACGGCGGATGTGTCCGAACCGCCGCGGCCGAGGGTCGTGGGGTCGCCGCCCTCGTTGATGCCCTGGAACCTGGCGACGATCGCCACATGCCCGGCCCGCAGCGACCGGCGGACGCGGTCGGGGCGCACGGCCTTGATATGCGCGGCGCCGAACTGGGCGTCCGTCATGAACCCGGCCTGGGAGCCGGTGAAGGAGTCGGCCTTCGAGCCGGCGGCATGGATGGCCATGGCCAGCAGGCTCATGGAGATGCGCTCCCCCGCGGTCATGAGCATGTCCATTTCACGCGCCGGGGGATTCGAGTCGATGCTCATGGCCTGGTCGATGAGGTCGTCGGTGGTGTCACCCATGGCGGAGACCACGACGGCCACGTCGTTGCCCGCCTTCCGGGTCTCGACGATGCGCCGGGCCACACGCTTGATGGAATCCGTGTCGGCGACAGACGACCCGCCGTATTTCTGCACGATGAGAGCCACGACCATCCATCCTTCCATCGGAATATCGCTACGAACTATCCCACGCGGGTGGGACGATACGCCGTGGGTCTGGAGTCCGGGAGTCCCGGGTTCAGACGGCGCGACGACCTTCGAGCGCGCGTCCCAACGTGACCTCGTCGGCGTATTCCAGGTCGCCTCCCACCGGCAGACCGCTTGCCAGCCTCGTCACGGTGATTCCCAGGGGCGACAGCAGCCGGGCGAGATAGGAGGTCGTCGCATCCCCCTCGACGTTCGGGTCCAGAGCGAGGATGATCTCGGTCACCGTACCGTCCTCGAGACGCGCCAGAAGCCCGGGAATGGACAGGTCCGCGGGGCCCACGCCCGCCATGGGGTCGATGGCGCCGCCGAGGACGTGGTAGACGCCGTGGTATTCGCGGGTGCGCTCGATGCTCATGACGTCCTTGGGCTCCTCGACCACGCAGATGGTGGCGTGGTCGCGCCGGGGATCAGCGCAGATGGGGCAGGGCGAGGCTTCGCAGATGTTGCCGCAGACGTCGCAGAAGCGGACCTTCGTCGTCACCTCGACGATGGCGTCCGCCAGGTCATGCGCCTCCCCCTTGCCGGCCCCCAACAGATAGAAGGAGATGCGCTGAGCGCCCTTCGGGCCGATTCCCGGCAGACGCGACAGGGCCTCGACCAGCCGCTGGATCGACCCTCCGTACGTCGCCGCCATGGCATCCTCCTTTCCCGGTTCCACTCCCCATCATCCGTCCTCCGCGGATATTTCGCCTGTGGAGGGACGTCGGGGCAGCATGGTCGTCATACCGGACGGACGCCGCCCCTCCCGTGGCCGCGGTTCAGGAGGCCGGGCCCGATTCCCCGCCGGAAACCGCCTTCGCCGACGGGGAATCCGATGACGGATTCGCCGGATTCAGGGGATTGCGCGGATCATCGCTCTCGTACCGTTCGACCCGCTGCACGTCGAATATCCGCGACAGCTCCTCAAGGCTCATCTCGGAGGCGTCGCCCAGCGATCTGTCGTCCAAGGAGTAGTCGTCGTCCTCGGGGGGTTCTGGATCGGGGATGTCCTCCTCGGGCTCCGGCACGACCCCGGGCTCGTCGCCGGGTAGGGGTCTCCCCGACGCCGGCCATGCATGTCCTTGAGACTCCGGAGTCATACGATGACCCGAGGATTCCTCCGAAGGGGACGATCCGGCGGCGGAAGTCCCGGACGAGGAAGGCGCGTCCGTCGGAAGCGGGCTGCGGGAATCGGACCACGGCGAGCCGGGCCGCGGCGGTCCTGCGATGCCGGAGCCGCCGGGTCCGCCGTTCCCGTCCGCACCACCCCTCCCTAACGCGGAGGATGACGTACCCACGTTTCCCGACGACGGAGGCGGCAGAGGCGCCCCGGACATGGCATGACCCACACCCGAAGCTCCCGCCGTTCCCGCCGGCGCGGGTGGGATGTGCGTGAACCATGCGTTCATCTCCTCCTGATCCATTTCGCCTACGGGAGTGGACATGGGAGGGGAAACGGGAACGGACCCGACCGACGGACCGGGCGATGGATTGGCCGGCGAGCCGACCGACGAACCTGATTCCCCCACGTCCGTCCCCGGATTCGCCATGCCGGAGGATCCGGAAGCCCGCGCATGACCATCATCGGAGGCGGCATGACGGGCATGACGCGGTGAGACGGAAGGTTCTCGATGAGCCGGAACGTCATCGCCGTCGGAGGTCTTTCCCTCACCCGACGAGTGGCTTCTTGTCTCACGCGCCGCCGGAGCGGAATGCACGGCCGGCTCCGCGCGATCGTCCGTCCTTTGCCCGTACGCCGCCACGGCCAGATTGCCCGCCGCCTGATGCGCCCTGTCCAGGGCGATCTGCCGTTTGATGCGGCTGAGCTCCTCGGGAGGCATATGCGTGGTCTTCTCGACTCTCTCCCCGTTCGCCGCGACGGGGGTGGGGGCGATGGTCACGCGGTCTCCGAAGACCCTGTGCACGCCATCGAGCACGATGCGCGCGGCCTTCACTCCTCCGGGGGCCACGGCCAGCGCGAAGGCATGCTGACTGAGCGCGCAGTCGAAGGTCAACGCCAGCACACCGCCCCCCGAAGGTCTGGAGGACAGAGAGACCCGCGGGACGTGACGACGGTCGACATAACCGCCGACGTCGCCGGGGAGTCCGGCGACCACGGAATCCCAGCGGGCATCGACGTCATCGGATGCCGGCGCAGACGACGCGCGGGCCGGCAGATCCGCCCACTGCGGGACGGTCGCAGCTGGGGCCGGTCCCCGCGCCGGCTCGGAGGACGCCGCCGATTCCGCGGCAGGGGATGCGGGGGCGGCGGCCGGCAGGGATGCGTCCCGAACATCCGGCCCAGAATTCCGAGAAACAACCGACTCAGAGGCAATCGTGGACGATGTCGCGCCGGTGGGAACCCGCGATTCGGAGGAGGCCGTGGGAGCTCCTCCCGTCGTCGCCGGCGAAGGAGCAACCGGCCGCGAATCATACGCCGCCCCGGGAGCCACGTCCCTAGGAATCGTCACGGGAGCCGAAGCCGGGCTCCGCGTCGCCGTGGCGGGCCGGCTCCGCCGCGAGGATCCGACGAATCCTCTGGCGCGGACGTCCCCCTCCCGCCCCGCCGGCATGGCGTCGGACGCCACGGACACGCCCGCATCCCGGCGGGAGAGCAGCCGCGCGGCGAGCAGCTCGAGCTTCATCCTCGGAGAGACGGTTCCGGCCATGCCGGCGAGCGCGGAGTCGAGCATCCCCGCCAGATCCGCCCAGTCGTCCATTTCCAGACCACCCGCCTGACGGCGCAGCTCGTCCAGTCCCTGGCCATCCGTCTCGTCGCCCAGTGCCCGCTCGGCCTCGGCGCCTCCCAGCCGCAGGACGAGAAGGTCCCTCACACGCGCCAGCAGATCGCCGACGAAGCGCCGTGGGTCAAAGCCTCCCGCCACGACCTTCTCAACGACGTCGTACAGCGCCGCGCCGTCGGAGGCGATCACGGCGTCCACCGCCCGTCCGATAAGGGGCTCCGGGGTGAATCCGAGAAGCGCCACCGCCGAATCCCTGTCGATGGCGCCGCCATCAGCCCCGGCCATGAGCTGGTCAAGCACGGACAACGTGTCACGGACGGAGCCGCCGCCGGCCCGCATGACCATGCGCAGCACCCCCGCGTCGCAGGTCACGCCCTCCTTCGCACAGATGCCCTTGAGATACGGCCCCATGACCTCCGGCGGCACCAGACGGAAGGGATAGTGATGCGTGCGCGAGCGGATGGTGCCGATGACCTTGTCCGGCTCCGTCGTGGCGAAGATGAACATCACATGCTCGGGAGGTTCCTCGACGATCTTGAGCAGGGCGTTGAAGCCCTGCTGCGTGACCATATGCGCCTCATCGAGGATGAAAATCTTGAACCGGTCACGCGCCGGGGCGAAGCCGGCTCGCTCGCGAAGCTCCCGGGCGTCGTCGACGCCGTTATGGCTGGCCGCGTCGATCTCCACCACGTCCAGGGACCCCGGTCCGCCGGTCGCCAGGTCGCGGCAGCTGTCGCATTCGCCGCAGGGATGTGAAGTCGGCCCCTTGGCGCAGTTCGCGCAGCGCGCCAGAATCCTCGCCGAGCTGGTCTTGCCGCAGCCACGCGGCCCGGAGAACAGATAGGCATGCGTGAGTCTGCCCTCGTCGAGGGCCCTGCTCAGGGGAACCGTCACCTGGTCCTGTCCGATGACCTCGGCGAAGGTGTCCGGCCGATACCGCCTATACAGTGCAAGTGCCATAATGCCCAACCTACCTTCGGCACGCTATCTCGCGCGCTGGCACCCGTCGCCACCTGACGGCCGGGACGGTTCGGATCGCCCGGACGCTGGGCCTACGGCCCCACTCGGAGCGACAGACGCCAGCAGACGCAACGCGCCCGGCTCGACCCGCACGGTCACGGGCAGCCGTCCCAGCCGCTCCCCGTCGGCCATAAGCGCGGGAGGCTCGTCGCCGCCATGCGAGCGGACGATCCGCACCTCGCGCACCCGACGCCAATGGAACAGCCCCGTCTCGGGCAGACGACCGTCATAGACATGCCGAAGCGCTCCGAGAATCTCCATGAACCGGGGCATATGGTCAAGCCAGAGTACCTCGAGCACGCCGTCATCGACGCGGGAGTACGGCGACACCTCGATGCCGCCGCCTATATGACGGGAATTCGCCACCGTGAGCAGCGGCGTGATGATCTCGCCCTCCTCACCGCCTCCGTCCGCAAGCGTCATCCGCAGGTGATAGCCGTACCGGCGCATCCGCGTCACCTCAACGAGGACCGCGGCAAGATAGCGCAGCGATCCCCCGGGCAGCCGCGAATGGTTGGCGCGGTCGTTGATGGCCGCGTCAAGACCGCAGGAGAGCATACCGACGTACCGATGCGAAGCGCCGCCCCCTTCATCCCAAGTAACCGCGGCCACGTCCACCGCGACGGTGGAGCCGGACTGCAGGGCGTGCACCATTCCCCGCACCGATCGCGTGACGTCGTTGCGGGGCAAGGACATCCCGCGGGCAAAGTCGTTGCCCGATCCGACGGCGACTATTCCCAGAGGGACGCCCGTTCCGGCCACGGCGTTGACCCCTAGAGACACCATGCCATCCCCTCCCACGATGACAAGCGCGGCATCGGAGAGATGATTCGTCCCGTCCAGGGCGCCTCCGAGGAACCGTCGGACGTTCGTCAGGGACTCGTCGTAGTCCCCGCCGGTCAGGTCCCGGACGGCAAAGCCTTCGCTCGCGCCGGCGCGACGCAGAAGCCCGACCGCATGTCTCCATGACCGAGCGGCTCCGCCGTTGTTCGACGTGGGGTTCCCCACCAGGGCCACGACGGAACGAGAAACGCTCATACCGCAACGATAGCGCCCGGAGGGGCCACCCTCCGCGTCTTCGCAGGCGGCGCACGGACTCCTTCACGGACATGGATTCGACCGGACCGCGCACCCGTGGCCACCCATGCGAGCCGCCTCCCTCACGAACGAGGATTCGCTCCAGCCGGCCCCCGTGCCACGGGTGATGCAGGCGGGTCGACGCGTTGATCGCCGAACACGTCATCCCGTCCCGTATCCCCGTGGCATACGATCAGCGGATCCCGGTGTGCCGACGCGGAAAGCCCGTCCCGTATCCCCGTGGATGTGCGAGGCCTTGTCCCATCAGCTCGGATTCCGCCCGTCCGGATTCCACGACGGCACGGCGACGAAAGCGCTCCATCCGGTCACGCGCATTCCCTGGGACCGGCCCGTGCGGACCTGTCGACGTCAGGCAACGCACGAAGACCCGGAGACACGCTTACGGTGACGATGACGTCCTCGCCGTCGGGACGGCAACCCGTCATCCGCGCTCCATAATCGTCGGTGACGGCCCGCGCCGCGATGCAGAAGTCGTCCGTCTCCTCGAGACGGGCGGAGGCCGCCGCCAGTGCGGCCATATCGGCCGCCGATGTCGCCTTCGACGATGCACCAAGCAGATTCGCGGCGAAAGCCGTCCCCGCCAACAGCACCGCCGCAGCCATGAGGACGATGAGGGCAAGAACCGTCCCCGACCCCCGCTGGGAGGCATCGTCGCCGTGGCTCCCCGTCACCTGTATCCCCGGCATCCATATCCCCGTCACCCGGCCGTCCCGGATTCGTCCGCCAGTGAGGTATCGTCCTCGCCATCTGACGAACCACCCGTCGTCCCACCACCATGAAGCCCGTAGGCATGTCCCTTGACGGTGGCGGGAAGAACCCCCAGAGGCCCCGGCAACGACGGACATGTCGTCACCACGGCGAATCCCGAACCCTCCTGGGTCACCAATACGGAGGCTCCCTCCCCCGCCATACGGCGGACGACGGCATCCTCATCCACGGAGGACCCGGACATGGCCAGCTCCCTGGCAATCGCAGACGCCGCATCCTGACACCCCAAGGACCGCACCACCACCCCCGTCAGGGACAGGCAGAGAACCACCAGAACGACGACCGCGGGGAGCGCCACGGCGAACTCCGCCGTCACCGCTCCCCGCGATTCTTCCGCGTCCGCGGCCATGACGCCACGCATCACACGTTCAGGGCCTTCTTGACGATTCCCGTCAGAAGTGTCTTCACGCTGTCGGATTTGAGGACGACGGCAAGCAGCCCGGCGAATCCGGTCGCCGCAACGAGCACCACGGCATACTCCGCAGTAGCGGCGCCGCGTTCGCCCCCGTCATCCCCGAGCCTGAGACGGAACCATGCATCGGCGAGGCACATCCGCTTATGCGCCTCGCCGATGCCGCTCCGGAGTCGATTCATCATCCCCGTTTCCGACGACGTCCGAGCCTCGGAAAGAATCCCATCGATTCTGGTCATTGTCATCCCCTCCTTCATCCTGGCCGGAAAGGTCCGGCCGGACCAGTGTCGCGACCGGCGGCGTTCCCCCCTCGGCCGGAACCGATGCTGTGGTTGCACAGCAGGCGGTCGGGCACGGATCCCGGCATTCGGCCACATCGCCATCGGCTCCGGTCACCCGGGGAACATCGAGGCCACAAGGGGAATGACGGCCACGCATATGAAGGCGGGGAGCATGCACAGCCCGACGGGCATCAGAATCCGAACGGACAGTTTCGCGGCCTCCCGCTCGATCCGGGCCCGCTCCTCCGCGTCCGACCCTTCGATCGTCAACCTCAGGCCCGTCATCGGCGACGAGCCATGCATCCAGGAGTCCTCAAGGGCATCCCTCACCGTCTCAGCGGTCCGACGCGTCCGACCGGACGAAGGCCCGGCATGCCCGTCACCGCCTGCCATGGCCAGCACCCACGCTTCGCTCCATCGCAGACCCTCCTCCAGCGCCTCGGAGGCGCGGCGAAGCACTCCGCCCAGCTCTCCGCCGCAGGAGGAACCCACCAGCATCAGGGAACGGGTCACGGACGCCCCCTGCCCGATCAGAGCCGCGACCATGGCAAGAACCATCGTGGGCGACGGGTCATCGACGGCCCCCTCCATGCGCCTGCGCCCCGGACGCCGCACGCAGATGGCGGCGAGAATCGCCCACAGGCCGCCCGACGCGGCGACGACGACCATCTCAACGACCATGGAAGAAGCCTCGGCCGTGCACATCGATTCCGGAGCCATCGCCCTCGCCGGCATCGAACGCCCGCAGAATCATCACGATCCATGCCATGCCCGCCAGATAGAAGAGGCCTCCGGTCGCCAGGCAGACCCGGCCGGCCGACGTCAGGACGAGAAAACCGATGGCCCGCGACCCCAGCAGGCCGCCTCCCGCCAGAACCAGCAGGGGAAGCGCCGCCAGCAGCCCGACGGTGGCCCGGGGAAGCGCCAGAGCGTTCCCCCGCAGGGCTTCCGCCGTGCGCATCCGACGCAGGTCATCCGCCAGCGCATCAAAGCAGACGGACAACGGGCAGCCGCTCTCCGCGGATAGCCTCAACGCCATGTCGAGACCCGCCGCGGCTCTTCCGGCGAAGGGAAAACCTTCACCGGCGCCGAGCCGAGCTGACAGACGACCCTCCAGCAGGTCGCGTCCGGGGCGCACTCCGACGGGGATGCCGAGGGTCTGGGACAGAACATCATCAGGTCCGCCGCCCGCCGCGATGCGCGACCGCAGAACGTCGACGACGGCGGACACGCCCGAGGTCGCGGCCCCTGAACGACCGTTCCCGGCAACGCGCTCACGGGCGACGACCAGGCGCCGGCTCCCTCGCCGGCTCCTCGACATCAGGATGACGCCGATCACGACGCAGCCCCACGCCACAAGCATCTCCACCATCGCGACCATCACGCAACTCCCCCTGCAGCCCCGCTCTGTATTCCCCCGCATTCCTCGTTCCGCCTCATCGCATGGATGAATCCTCCCGATCGGCCGAAGCCTTCCCAGGCGCCGACGCCGGTCCCCATCACGGTCCATATCCCTTTCCTTCCATCCGCACGACCTGACGCGCCTGTGACGATCCCCCCGTATCGCCCGAGGACTCGGTCCACCGACCCACGAAGGACGTCCATCCCCGACCGTCGGCCGCCACGTAGGAGCCTCCGGACAGCTGCGCCAAGGTATCGCCGACGAGGACGCCGCCACGCTCCCCCAGAACGCCGACGGCGGCGACGCGGCGCGCTCCGCCGACCCTGTCGACATGGATGACGGCGTCGAAGGCCTGCGCGGCAAGCATCGTCACCGTGCGAGGCTCCATGCCCGCCAGAAGGCCGAGAGCGATCAGACGGGGACCGACCCCCTTCACCCCGGAGGCATGGATGGTGGTCATGCCTCCGCGGTGACCGCTGCCGAGCGCCCTGAGAAGATCGGCGACCTCGGAGCCCCGGCACTCGCCGACGACGATCCGGTCAGGCCGCATGCGCAGCGTCGCCCTCACCAGCCTGGACAGACCGATCCCCCCGGCCCCCTCGACGTTGGGCTCCCGGCAGGCCAAGGCCACATGGTCGCCGACGCCGATGTCCCCCAGCTCCCGCACCTCCTCCACCGTGACCACCCTTTCCGTCGCCGGACATTCATGCAGCAGCGCCCGCATCAGAGTGGTCTTCCCGGCTCCCGTCGGACCGGCGAGAAGAAGATTCGCACGACCTGCGACCAGGCCCCGCAGCAGCGGAAGCCAGGAGACGGGCATCATCCCCCGGGCGGCCAGCTCCTCCAGACCGGGAGCGCGCCTCGGCTGCACCCTCAGGCATATGGCGGCACCCTGGGGGACCAGCGGCTCGATGACGGCGTTGACGCGGATCCCCTCTGGGGAGGAGCCGTCCGCGATGGGGCTGGCGTCGTCCAGTCTGCAGTTCATCTGGGAGCACAGACGCACCGCGAAGTCCCTGACGGCCTGCGCGCTGCGGAAGGGACGCACCGACGTCTCCCGCACCATGCCGGAGCCGCGGTCCACCCAGACGACGCCATCGGGAGTCACCGCCACATCGCTGACGCCAGGCTGGCGCACGATCTCCTCAAGCGGACCGAACCTCATGCGCGTCCCATCCTTCCCGCATCCCGGCGCGCGGCCGTCCGGCGCCCGGACACCTCTCGCATCCGCATGGCATCCATAAGATCGGCCAAGGCCCTGCGCACCTGCCGGGGAAGGGACGACGCACCCAGACCCGACAGCAGATCCGAGCACAGCCCCGGATGCGCCGGAATGGGCCCCAGAACCTCCATGCCGAGATATTCGGCAGCCTGGTGCACGAGCACCATCCCCCTCGACCCCTTCATCCCCCGGGGCTGCATGCCCACCACGGCATCGGGAGGATGCGGCAGGCATGCAAGAACCCCCCTGGCGCGGGGGGACGTGACGAGAGGGCTGTCCTCCGCGGTGGGCGTGCACGGCCTGACGA
>CALEGL010000094.1 GCA_937876495.1 uncultured Bifidobacterium sp. | reverse complement strand
GGGGTGGACGGTCTCCGCCTCGGATGCCCGTCCTGGATGCCCTGGCCGCGTGGGGCGTCCTGGATGCGCGGTGCCTTCGGGGGTCATGCCGCGCGTTCTCTTCGCCCAGAGGCGAGACGTGCAGCCTGCTCGCTAGACTGAACGCGGCACTGCCGCTCCCGGCCCGTATCCGGGGACGGGTCGATGACACTATCCGAAAGGCATCGCAATGGCCGTTGAGGCAACAGCAAACATCGGGGTCGTCGGACTGGCGGCCATGGGCTCCAATCTCGCACGCAACCTGGCCCATCATGGCAACACGGTCGCGCTGTACAACCGCCATTACGAGCGCACGGAGAAGCTCATGCGCGAGCACGGCGACGAGGGGTCCTTCGTCCCTTCCTCCACCGTGGAGGACTTCGTCGCCTCCCTGAAGAGGCCCCGGACGGCCATCATCATGGTCAAGGCCGGTGCGCCGACGGACGCCGTCATCTCCGAGCTCGCCGATGCCATGGAGCCGGGTGACATCATCGTCGACGGCGGCAACTCCTATTTCAAGGACACCATCCGCCGCGAGAAGGAGATTCGCGCCCGCGGTCTGCATTTCGTCGGCTGCGGCGTCTCCGGCGGCGAGGAGGGCGCGCTCAACGGGCCGTCCCTCATGCCGGGCGGCACCGAGGAGTCCTGGCGGACTCTGGGGCCGATCCTGCGCTCCATCGCCGCGGTCGCCGAGGGCGAGCCCTGCGTGACGCATATCGGGGAGAACGGGGCCGGCCATTTCGTCAAGATGGTGCACAACGGCATCGAGTACGCCGACATGCAGCTCATCGCCGAAAGCTACGACCTCATGCGCCGCGGGCTGGGCATGTCCCCGTCCGAGATCGGCGACGTGTTCGAGAAGTGGAACGACACGGAGCTTGACTCCTATCTCATCGGCATCACCGCCGAGGTGCTGCATCAGACCGACAAGGCCACGGGCCGTCCGCTGGTGGACGTCATCGTCGACCATGCCGGGATGAAGGGCACGGGCACGTGGACGGTGCAGACGGCGCTGTCGCTGGCGGTTCCGGTGACGGGCATCGCCGAGGCCGTGTTCGCCCGCGGCCTGTCCAGCCAGTCCGGACAGCGAGAAGCCGCGGCCCAGGCCGGGCTGGCCGGTCCGGAGCAGCGGATCGACGTCTCCGACGCGGACCGCGAGGCCTTCGTGGAGGACATCCGGCATGCCCTGTACGCCTCGAAGATCGTGGCCTATGCGCAGGGCTTCGACGAGATCCAGGCGGGTGCGAAGGAGTATGGCTGGAAGATCGACCTGGCCGCCGTCTCCCGCATCTGGCGTGGTGGATGCATCATCCGGGCGCGCTTCCTCAACGTCGTCTCCGACGCCTTCGAATCCGGAGCCGCGGACGTGTCGCTGCTGTTCGCCCCCTATTTCCGCAAGGCGGTGTCCGAGGCGCAGGACTCGTGGCGTCGCGTGGTGGCACGCGCGGTCGAGGGCGGCATCCCCGTGCCGGCCTTCTCCAGCTCGCTGTCGTACTACGACGGGCTGCGTTCCGACAGGCTTCCCGCGGCCCTCATCCAGGGGCAGCGCGACTTCTTCGGCGCGCACACCTACGGCCGCGTCGACCGTCCCGGCGCCTTCCACACGTTGTGGGCTGAGCCGGGCCGCCCGGAGATCGAGGCGTAGC
>CALEGL010000093.1 GCA_937876495.1 uncultured Bifidobacterium sp. | reverse complement strand
ACGGCGTGCGCCCCGGCTCCCCCACGGCGAAGGAGATGAGGTCGTCGCGCTCCAGCGCGTAGGTGAACATCTCCCGGATGACGGAACCCCCGACGGGCACCAGACTGGACAGACGCGGCATGCGACGACTCCCTTCGTGACGCCGGACAACCTATCACCGGCGGAAAAGCGGACGGTTTCGGCGGGGTTACCTGAAGGGACGTCCATTCGAACGTGAAACGGCGTGATCGCCGAATCCCCGATTATGAGGCGCAGCCATATCACCGGGAATCTCCGTCACAAGAAAGCGGACATCGGCAAAGCGTGCGATTGCCCCGTATTCGATCGCCGTCTCAGATCAGCGTCACGTCCTCAATCCGATCGATGGGCGACAGCACCCGCACCCCACTCATCCTGCATGCAACGGGCCCGGCAATCTTCCGTACGACAGTCATGTCACATGGCCCAGCCTTGCCGAAAAGAGCCCACGCTCTGGCCGGACCACTGGTGAACCTCGACCCATAACGCACCCCACGATAACCAGTTTGATGAAAGGCCTCAGCCCAGGCATGGGTGACTGTGTAATCCTCAGTGGTCTCAATCTGACGCGTCACGCCATATCGGGCTGCGTTTCCGGATGACACATCGGCGCAATCGACTGTTCCATCAACTGCAATGACGGAGACCTCGAATTCCCCCGCTAAGGTTGCACTCACCGTCTGTGGCCCATCAAATTTCTCTCGGATCCGCTCCCTCACCGCGGTTTCGACGTCATCAGCCACGTACAAGGTCCCGTTCGGCGACGCCAGATCGAAACGCCCGCCATCGGCGTCGGTCACATCGGTGACGGATGCCCGCCATCCCGGTGACAGCGTCTTGCGGTGGGAACGAAGGACCGTTCGCCCCTGTTGCAGACGAGCGACGGGAAACCCCTCCAGGGACACGTCATCGGAGGGAAGCGGCTGAGGAGACTGCCGAACCGCCATCAGGCACCCCATGCGGCAGCCGTGTGACGCGCTTCACGATCCACATCCGTCGATTCCCCATCCAGAAGACGCCGAGCCGGAGAGCGACCGTCACCCCCCGGCGTCGCAAGCCATTGGGCGATTGCATAGTCGTCTTCGGTTCCGGAGCGCAGTATGCGCACAACCGGCGCCAGACCAGGGACGGCAACGCCATCGTGAATCTGGAAGGACGGATACAGGAATCTGCCATCCACGGTCCGCACGCGAATCAGCGACCCGGTCCTGACCCGGCTGTCCAAGGCCTGCCTGGTGATGTTCAGCGTCCGGCACAGGCTTCCGGTCGTGTAGAAGGGGCCGAGAATGGCATCCCATGCTGACCGCCGGGGAAGCAAGCCGACAATCATGTCGACCGTGCGGTCGAGACTTTCGTCGTCAAGCTCACTTACATCGAAATCGGGAACACGATCGATGATGGCCGCGGCAAGACGACGGATATTGGTCTCCTTGGCGCTTGGCGTCCGCGCACTGGAAGCGGAATGCACTTTTCGAAAACGGATAGACGAAGATCCTGAAGAATCTTTGAACCTCTCAAGACGAACCCGAGAATGAGCGGTCAGTCGAATCCGCCTTGAAACTCCCCCGATGCGGGAAACAGCTTTCATATGCTCTTCCATGTCGCCATTCTAACGTCAAGGATGTCAAGGACACAAGATGCGGCAGCGGCACTGTGCATTCGACACATCGAATGCACGCAGCACCCACGTCGCCCGGTAATGGCCAGGGAGCACAATGGCGGAAACCGAGGAAAGGGACGACGGAATGATTCGCACGGTGGGCATCGTCGGATTCGGGGCGATCGGGGCGGCGTTCGCGTCGCGCTTCTCGAGGCGGGCGCGGGTGTCCGTCATCGTCGACGGGGACAGGCTCGACAGGTACCGCCGCGAGCCCACCACGGTCAACGGCGGGCCCTGCGACGTCACCTACGTCTCCCCCACGGGAATCTCCACGACGGGCGTCCCTGAAACGCACGACGACGCCGGCACGTCGACACCTCACCAGGCCGTCCCTCGGGCCGCCGCCCCCCTGGGCCTCGTGCTCTTCTCCGTCAAGGCCGCCCAGCTCGACCAGGCGATCGAGCTGGCCCGCCCCTTCATCGGCCAGCACACCATCGTCATCAGCCTGATGAACGGCATCCACAGCGAACAGCGCATCCGCGACTCCATCGGCCACGGACGCGTTCTGCTGTCCACGAGCATGGCCATCGACGCCACGCGCGACGGCCGCCACGTCACGTTCAGCACCATCGGCTACGTCTCCTACGGCACGATGACCGACGATCCCTCGCCGGAGGAATCCGACGCCATGACCGAGCTATCGACGTTCCTCGCCTCCTGCGGGATCCCCCATCGCACCCCGCCCGACATGCGCCGCGCGATGTGGTGGAAGTTCATGGTCAACTGCGGCGCCAACCAGGTGTCCGCGGTACTCGGGGCCCCCTACGGGGTCTTCGCCGACCCGAAGGGACCCGCGGCGACGCTGATGGCGGACGCGCAAAGGGAGGTCATCGCCGTGGCGGCGAGCCTGGGCATCGAGCTGCCCGAGGACGGCATCGCCCAGTGCCAGCGGGACATCGCCACCCTCGACCCCACGAAGTACACATCCATGGCGCAGGACATGCTCCACCATCGTCCCACCGAGGCGGACATCTTCGGCGGCGAGATCACCGAACTCGGCCGCGAGCGCCATGTGCCCACGCCCGTCAACACCACCCTCTGGCGCATCATCAAGGCCAGAGAGGGGATGTGGGACGGAAACAGGAAAGATGACAACGGGAAATAAGGTTGCACAAGTACACCCACTGTGATCGCGGCAACACGGCCGACGCACGGCCACTGGCCGCGAACACCTCCGAAGACCTTTCCACGTTTGATATGCTAAATATCATATGTGATATCTTACAAAGAAAAATATGCTTAATATATCTTTTCTGATATCATAACTTTCATGACACGTATTCCCGACGTCCTCGCCTCGGTCGGCGAACAGGTTCGGC
>CALEGL010000092.1 GCA_937876495.1 uncultured Bifidobacterium sp. | reverse complement strand
GAGAGATGCGAGCGCGCTTCGGTAGCGGTCGGCGTCGGGAGAGGTGAACAGGAGGCGGGGCCCGGGCACCGAGCCCTACCGCACCAGGCCCTCGGCCGCGCGAGCGGCCCGTCAGCGCAAACACCGGGGAGGCACGAACTGGGAGCGGACCACGCCGGAGATGAGCGAGGACGAGCGGCAGGCCGCGCCCTCCTGGTTCCGCGACGGCGTCGAAGCCGCACTCAAGGCCCCCAGCGCGCTCAACAGGCAGCCTGTCCTGTTCCGCTACGAGGCCGGCGACGGCACCGCCATCGCCACCATCGACCCCCTGGCGGCGGATTCCTTCGCCGTGCTCGATCTCGGCATCGCCAAGCTGCATTTCCGCATCGGCGCCGGCGGCGGACGATGGGACTGGGGCGACGGGGGGATCTACCACCGGGACTGACGCATCCGCCTGCCGCCCGACCGGCCACGACGACACGAACGTCCGGTCGGATATGACGACGAAAGAAGCCGCCGGCCGTCATGCGGGGGCGTCGGGGCTACCGAACGCCGCCTGACGGCGACCCGTCATCGTCAAGCGGAGGCATCGGCGCCCAGTCGGGGTCATGGAGCAGGCGGCGCGAATCGCGCCATCCCCGCCAGACCCGCTCCAGCCCGCTGCGCAGATGCGACCTGTCGACGGCCACGAGCCGGATGATCTCCTTGGCGGCGGTCAGCGCGGTGCCCAGCGCGAACAGGGCGGGGCGGAAGTCCCCGTGCACCATGAAGTAGCGGGCCATGTATCCGCGGTTGCGCATGATGTGGTAGCGGTTCATGTCCGAGGTGGAGTTGAGCTGGCGCACGCCGGCGATGTCCCAGTTGCCGATCTCGCGCGTGCGACGCAGGATGACGTCCCCCACGACGATGGGGCTGGTCACCTTGCTGGCCAGATAGCCGTAGATCGTGTCGTCCCAGTAGATGAAGAAGCGCGGGTCGGGCAGACCTATGCGCTCGACGATGCGACGGCTGAAAAGACCGCCCTCGAAGCACAGCGTGTCCATGACGCGGTAGCCCGCCGGTCCGAAGGCCGCCGGGGCGATGGGGTTCGGAATCCCCAGAGGAACGATGAAGTCGTACTGCCAGTAGAAGGGTCCGCCGTCGAAGTCGTATCGGGACCCCTGGACCACCTCGTGGTTCGGCGTCCACCGCGACAGCCGCCGGATGGCCTGCGGCAGGACGGCGACGTCGTCGTCCATCACCCAGAACCAGCGGGCCCCAAGCTCGTACGCCTTCGCCACGCCGGCGGAGAAGCCGCCCGCACCTCCCCTGTTCTCGCTCTGCGGGGCATAGACCACCCGGTCGCGCGACCCGCTGGCGTCAGGACCGGCCGGCCCCCACAGCGAGTCGATGCGCGCGGCGAAGTCGCGGACCATGGAGGCCGTCTCGGCGGAATCCTCGTTGTCCACGACCACGATCCGCCACGCGGGGTCCTCGAGCTTCGTGATGGAGTCGAAAAGCGTGGCCAGAAGCCCCTGCCGGCGATAGGTGACGACCACCATGGCGAGTCCGTCGATGCCTGTCGAGGCGGCGGATTCGCCCGGCCCGGAACCGCGGGGGGACGCCGGGGGGACGGATGGCGATGACGTGTCCGTGAATGAGCGCATGGCCCCATTGTCTCACCGACCGGACCGGCGGGTCGGACCGCCGGCGACCCCGAATCCGCCGTCACCATCCTCGAGGGCCAGGAGGCGACCGACGCGCAACCCCGCATCCGGCGGCCGGTCGACGCCCCTCGCCTCGGGACCCTGCGTGATCGCGGGGCCGACCCCCGCATCACCCACGGCTTGCGCCCTTAGCCACGCGACCTTGCCTCCAGGGTCGGGGACGGTGTATACATGGGTCTGCAAGTTTCAGGGAAGGTGAAATTCCTTACTGGCGGTAGCGCATGCCGGGAGACAACCGGCGTCATGCGGAGCCCGCGACCCGCCCCAGGGCGGCCGATCCGGTGCGATTCCGGGGCCAACGGTCACAGTCCGGATGAAAGAAACGAGGCTCGTATGAGCATATCGAACCATGCCGGCGTCGACGCCGGCGGCACCCTAACGGACCAGGTCTCCACCGATGGCGTCTCGGAACCGGATCAGGTTCCGGATGTCGCGCCGAACGGCATGATGACCGAAACAACCGATGCGGCGACATCCGGCCATTCCAGCAGCCATTCGACGGATGCGCCCCGGATTCCCAGGCCCGATGCCTCGGGAGGGCACGGCCCCGGCGTCGCCGACTCGGGCGGCTGGTCCACGAGGAACATCGCCATATATGCCCTGTTTGTGGCGCTCGCCATGGCGCTGAGCTTCCTCGAGTTCCCGCTCATCCCGGGAATCGCCTGGCTCAAGTACGACCCTTCGGGCATCGTCTGCCTCATCGCCGGGTTCATCTTCGGCCCCGCGGCTGCGGCCATCGTCAGCGTCCTCGGCTTCCTCCCCCACCTGTTCATGGATCCATGGGGCACGCTGATGGCGGTGGCGGTGGCGGTGGCCCTCAGCGTGACGGCGGCTGCCGTGTACGGCCGCCGCCACACGCGCCCCGGCGCGGTCCTCGCCCTGGTCGTGGGATCGCTGGTGGCCCTGGCTGTGGCCATCGGGGGCAACCTCATCGTCACTCCCTTCTACGCCCATATGACAGTCGCGCAGGTCGCCGCGCTCATCCTTCCGGCGCTGCTTCCCTTCAACGTCGCGAAATTCGCGATCCACGGCGTGGTCACGTTCCTCGTGTACAAACCGGTGTCGAATCTTGTCAGCCGCTGAGGCTCGACCGGCCCCGTCGCGGATGGACGGAGCCGTCGCGGCCTCCTCCCGGGGATGGGCCGCGCGGCTGCGCGGCGTGCGCCTGAGTTACGACGCCGGACGCAGCTGGGCGCTCGCCGGCGTCGATCTCGACGTTCCGCGCGGGCAGCGCCTATGCCTGGTCGGCCCCAACGGCTCGGGGAAGTCGACGCTGGCGCGTGTTCTTGCCGGGCTGGCCGCGCCGGACTCAGGCCGCGTCGAACTGCTCGGCCTAGGGGTCCACGACGCCGACGGCCCGCACCCGGCCCTGTATCGACGGGCCCGGCGAGGCATCGGGGCCGTTTTCCAGAATCCCGAGGACCAGATCATCACCACGGTCGTCGAGGACGATGTGGCCTTCGGACCCGAGAACCTGGCGCTGGACCGCGCAGAGATCGGCCGGAGGGTGGACGTCTCGCTCGACCGCGTCGGATTATCCTCCAGCGGGCGTTCGGATCCCACGCGGATGAGCGGCGGACAGCAGCAGCGCGTCGCCATCGCCGGGACGCTGGCCATGTCCCCGAGCATGGTGGTGCTGGACGAACCCACCGCCATGCTCGACGCCGACGCCCGGGACGCGGTGATGCGGATCCTCGACGGGATGCAGTGCCGGGGGGTGACGATCGTCCATGTGACGCATCGCCGGGACGAGGCGTCGAACGCGGACCGCATCATCCGTCTGGAGCACGGACTCATCGTGCAGGACGTCGTCCTCTCGCAAGGATCCGGCATCGCAACCCCGGAGTCCACACGCGTCATCGCCGGGCTTGTCGACGACGGTCATGGCGGCACCGAACGCGGTGACCCCCCGCACGCGAGCGCGGGATCCCCGTCCACGACGCCACGCCATCACGGCGGACCGCTCCCCCATCAGCATACCGGTGCCTCCGGCGCGCCGGCGTCGGAGGCACCCCCGGTCATACGGGCCGAGCATCTGACGCTGCGCTACCCCGACACCGGACGGCTGGTGCTGGATGACGTGGACGTCGACGTCCGGCCCGGTCGTCGCGTGGCGGTGACGGGATCCAACGGATCGGGGAAGTCGACTCTGGCAAGGCTGGTCTGCGGGCTTCTGCCGGCCACGTCGGGCAGACTCGAGGTGGCCGGCGTGGACCTGTCCTCCCGACGTGGACGACGGACGCGGCTTTTCGACCATGGCGTGGGATACGTCATGCAGCATCCCGAACGTCAGCTCTTCGCCCCCACCGTGCTCGAGGACGTCGTCTTCGGGCCGCGCAACCAGGGGCTGGACGTGCAGGAGGCCCGGCGACGCGCCGAGGAGGCGCTGGGGCTTCTGGGGATCCTTCCGCTCGCCGCCCGCTCCCCCTTCGCCCTGTCCGGAGGACAGAGACGGCTCGTCGCCATAGCCGGGGTCATCGCCTGCCGTCCCCGGCTGCTCGTCCTCGACGAACCGACGACCGGCCTCGACGCCGAGGCGCGCGGACGGGTCGTCCGGCTGCTCGACGGCCTGAGGGACGGAGGCATCACGGTGCTTATCGTCACCCATGATGCGGATCTCATCGCCTCCGCCGATGACGTCCTCCGTCTTCCCGACCGGGATGCGAGGCTGTTCTCCGGGCGCGATGGCGGATATGAGAACGACGACGGCGCGGACGACGGCGACGAAAGGAGGAACGGCTCCGGACGCGAGCCGCACCGCGGGATCACCCGGAGACCGAGGCTGCTGGGCTCCCTCGATCCCCGGGTGACGCTGGCGTGCTCGCTGGCTCTGATGTTCTCGGCCTTCGCCATCGGCACGACCCCCCAGCTTCTTCTCGCCGTGACGATGACCGGCGTCATGGCCCTGCTGTCGGGAGTCGCCGCCGGCCCTCTGCTGAGGTCGGTGCGGGGGCTGATAGCTCTGGTCGTCGTCATGGGTCTGTTCAACATGCTGGTCGTCCGCGACGGACATCCCGTGGCGCGATGGGGAATCATATCCGTCACGGACGAGGGTCTGCGCATCGCCGGGCTGTACTCCTCCCGTTTCGCCCTGGTCATCGTCATGGGGGCACTGGTGCTGCTGTCGACGACGCCGACCCAGCTCACGGACGGATTCGCGTCCCTGCTCTCCCCCCTGCGCCGGCTGGGCCTGCACACCGACGAGCTGTCTCTGGTGCTGGGGCTGGCCCTGCGATTCCTGCCGACGCTGGGGCGCGAATCGCGCACCCTCATCGACGCCCAAGCCGCCCGGGGCGGAGCGGTGGCCCACGGCTCGCCGCTGAAGCGCATCCGCGCGCTGACGGCCATCGTCATCCCCGTGTTCGCCGCCACTCTGCGCCATGCCGACGAGGTGGGCCTCGCGCTCGACGCCCGCTGCTATGAGGCCGGCGCCACCCGCACGCGATGGAGGGTCCTGCGTCTCAGGGCCAGGGACGGCATCGTCGTGGCGGCGACCATCGCCTATCTCATGGCTCTGGCGCTTCTCGGATAGGACCGCGGCCGCCGGATGACGACCCCTGTATGCCCATCGGACATGGATGGTCCGGACGCGGGGACACGACCGGGCTCGATGGGCGCGCCGCGGACTGAGAGCCGCGGACTCAGAACAGCGGGTCCGCCTCCACGGCAAGACCCGGATCCGGACGCCCCCTGCAGTCACGGTCAATCCAGGCCCTGACCAGCGCGCACAGCCTGTCGAGCTCCTCCTCGGTGAGGGTCCGTCCGCGCGGGCTGCCATGCCATTTCTCGATGCCTCCGCGACAGCAGGTGGCCGTGGCATGCTGCGCCGTGACCCCGGGATGCCCTCGCCCCGGGGTCGGCCGGCCACCGTGGGGAGGGCCGGGGGGCCGCCCGCGCCCCGCCACCACGGCCAGCGCCGGCGCCGCGGCGCCGCCGCGCCCC
>CALEGL010000091.1 GCA_937876495.1 uncultured Bifidobacterium sp. | reverse complement strand
TCGCTTCGACTGCGTGGGAGCCGGCCACGGACGACGGGTCCGCCGCCGGCGCCTTGGTCCCCTCCTCCATACCCCTTCCCCGGGAATTCCCGTCCACGGAGCCCGCAACGGCTTTCTGTGACTGGTCAGTCATGGCATTCCTCCTCGTTAGTCGGTCATGGCCGGAATCCGCACGCAATCCCGACAAGCCGGACGCGGGCTCCGAACCTCATGCGATGGACAACCGGACAATTCCTCTGATCCGCCGAGCCTCGAGGAATTCCCGGGAAATCGATGGATCCGCGACCGTGACCGCACTGTCATTCGGCGTCGCCGCCGTCGCCGCCGTCATCTTCGCCGCCGCCCACGTCGTCACCGAAGTCCAGATCCACCGCCGAGACGCCGAATACATCGCGAACGATCCGGTCGAACTCGGCCGCACTCTGGGCCGAATCCGCGGCCGTGGCTTCGGGGAGCGCGAAAATCCGGCGGTTGAGCTCCTCACGGCTGCACGGCGACCAGGGCGCGTCATCCGGAACGTCCTCTCCGGGAGCCGCAACCGCGGCGCCGGGTCCGAACACCTTGTCCCGGATCAGGCCGTAGTCGTAGTTCCCGTCCTCGTCGAAGTAGGGGCACTCCCCCTCCTCGTACTCCCTGCCGTTCTCATCCTCCCCGAGCAGATGATCGGTCAGCCACGGAATCCTGACGATGCGATAGCCGGGCTTAAGGAACCGCGTGCAGAACTCATAGGCATCAGCCTCCTTCTGCACGGCTTCCTCGATGACGTCGTAGGCGACGTCGAGACGAGCTGCCCCAGCGGCGTCCGCAAGCAAAACCGCGTTGAATCCGTACTCGTCCGTCAGCGCGGGCTCCGACGACGCCAGATCGGGATCCGCCGCCCATCCGTACTCGCGAGAGAAGTACCTCCCGTCGGACAGACGCTAGATCGCGTACTCGTACCCGCCGTAGGTGTTGATGTCCATAATCCGATTCTCCTTTCGTGAACCCACATCATCTTCGAAATGGACAACCGGACAGTCCACCGGACGGAGCGGGGAATGCTCGTTCACGGGGTCAGCGGCGGATTCCGCAGAGACGGCAGATCCTGGAGAGACAGAGGACGGAATCACACGGCCGCGGACGGAAAGGCCTGATCGGATGCATCAGCCGACCGTTCCTCCCCAGGCCATTCCTCGAACCAGCCAAGCAGCGCATCCACGGATTCGTCATCCCACCTGTCGATGCGCGGCCCGGCCAGAGCCCGGTTGTACGGCTGGTCGAAGACGACGACGTGCTGCCCGACGGCCCTGAGTGTCTCGATGTTCGTCGGGGAATCGTCGATGTGGATCGTAGCCTGCATGCTGTCCTTGAGCCCCGTGAAGCACAGCGACATATAGGGGATGCGATGCTCGTCAAGCCACTGGGCGGTGTCGGCCACGACCCTCCGGTGCTGGCCGGAGACGAAGAGCCGATGGGTGACGATGCGGATGTACACGTGCTCCGAGGACAGTTTTCGCAGCGCGCGGTCGGTCCCGGGGATCATCGGCATGGTCGCGTAGAGATGCTCGGCCTCGGCCGCCTTGTGAACGGCAAGGTAGTCCTCGGCGGTGTGGAACGGCCATCCGGCGTTGGCGACGAGATTGTACGAATCAGCACGGGGACGCACATCTGAGGACATGCGCCCGTGACGGACGAGATAGTCGCGGATGGCGCCCATGTAGTCGGCGCACACCCCATCGAGATCGAGGTTGAGCACGCGCCAGCCCCGCAGTCCGACGCGCTGGTCGGCGTAGCGGGCAGGGACGGAGGGGACGTCGGGGACGGAGACGCCGCCGGGAACAGGAACGAAATCCGCTGCGGTCATGGCTCCATCCTAGGAGCCCCGATGATGCCACGACGTCCGGTGTCCGGAACCCACGACGGAAACCATCCGCCGCGTGGCCGGAAGAATCCTGACGTCACGCCAGGAGTCGGCGGCTTCGCCTCATTCGGGTGAAGTCGCCTCGGGTACAGCGCCACCGTGTACAGCGCCACCGTGTACAGCGCCCGTGTGAAGTACGCCCTCGAAGCGCCCACGCGGCGGAGGAGACCCTGATGGAGCACCTCCGCGAAAAACCGACCGACGAGTTGTCCGGTTGCTTCCTGTCGAGCGGGAAAGTCCCGCGCCCTGAAAGGATTCCCATGACCAGCATCTCCGTCAAAAACCCACGCGGCATGAATCGCCATTTCAATAACGATTCCAACGGCGGCTTCGAATGCCTCGATTCAGACGGCAGAGGAGGACGCCGGGCCGACGACGATCCCGTCGACTCCGACGCCACGCCCACGGCATCCGCGAAAGACCAGCCCCCCCGCCGCTCTGACGACTCGGTCGCTCCTGCCACCATCTCCCTTCCCGCCACCGGGGTCTGCCTGTGCG
>CALEGL010000090.1 GCA_937876495.1 uncultured Bifidobacterium sp. | reverse complement strand
AGGATCCCATCGAGGGGTATACGAAGGGGAACTACGTGGCAATCGTTGCCGAAAGGTGACTGTGTCCATCCACCGGATCCACTGAGCCATCGGGGCCTGCCCTTCTTCTCGAGGGGCAGGCCCCGGCTTTTCCATGGAATCGCTCTTGCCCGTGATCGGAGTGCGCCTGACCCGTTCCGGTGTCGGACGGGGTTCCCAGCCGGGTCTGTGCTAGGGGAAAGAGACTCTGCCGGATGGCGATGAGCCCGGGTGTCCATCTGTGCGTCAGATATGTCACGGTAATGGTTCGTGCTCGCCTCGGCCTGTGTGGAATCAGGCGAACGGGTCGTGATCGCCGCGGCACCCCGGGACGTTGCCGACGGAGGGATTCGGATCGTCAGTGACAGGGACGGCCCGAAACCGAAGGCCCGGAATCATCGGGATCACCTAGACTCTGGACGTTCGGTTCCGCCGATGCATGGAAAGGCACCGGACGCATCGTCTGCGTTCCGGTGCCTTTCCACCCGGGAGTGTATGGCTTCCGCGCCCCGAATGGAGGATGATCACCAGGTGGGAATCTCCGCCCCCTTGGACTCCTTCTTCATGTATGTGCGGACGTTGCTCTGTCGATAGGCCTTGATGACCTTCTTGTACACGGCGTTGTTCTTGTCGGCCGTCCTCGCGACGATCACGTTTATCCAGGGCTTGTTGATCTTGAGCTTCGGGTTGGGGTCGATGCTGAAGATGGCGTCCTTCTCGACGCTTTTTCCATAGTCCACGACGGCGTTCGAGTTGGCGATGCCGGCCGCGGCGTCCGTCAGCGAGCTCATGATCATGTTCCTGTCGGTGGGGACGATCTGGATGTTCTTCGGATTGGACGTGATGGACTTCTCATCCGGATACACCCCGTTCGCCGGATCGTTGTCCTTGGGGTCGAGCTTGATGATTCCCGCCTCCTGCATGACGATCAGCGCGCGTCCGTAGTTCGTCACGTCGTTCGGAACGAGGAACTTGTCGCCCTTCTTGAGCTGGGAGACCTTGGTGATCTTGTCCGAGTAGATGTTGAACGGGCTGATGTAGGAATCGGCGAGAACGGTGAACTTGTATCCCTTCTCGCGAATCTCGCTGTTGAGGAAGGCGTAATGCTGCTGCGCATTGAGGTCCACGTCCCCTGCCGCCAGGGCCTGGTTGCCGAGTACCGCGCTTTTCATGGCGACGGTCTTGACGGTGATGTTCTCTCCGCTTTTCTTGAGGTTCTCGTTGACCAGCGCCCAAAGAGGTTCGTCGGTGGAGGTCGTCAGAGCGACCTTGACAACGGTTCCTGACGCCTCCGACGAGCCGCAGCCCGCCGCCATGATGATTCCCGCCGCTGCTAGCAGCGAGACCCCCGTACGTATGAAGGCGTGCAGTCTATGTCCTTTAATGCTCATTCTTCCTCCCTATGAGCGTTCCGATTGTCTGGATGATGGTGATGAACACGAGAAGGACGATCACGGCTGCTACCGTGACGTCCAGCTGGTTGCGCTCGAAGCCGTAGCGGTTGGCGTAGTCTCCGAGCCCTCCTGCCCCGATCGCCCCGATGACGGCGATTTCGGAGTTGAAGCTGATGCAGGTGATGGTCGTCACACGTGCAAGTCCCGCGATGCTCTCGCGCAGATACACGTGCCAGATAATCGCCAGTGGACCGAACCCCATGGATTCGGCAGATTCGATGAGGGTGGGGCGAAGCCCGTTGAACACGGATTCGACCTGCCGTGAGAAGAAGGGGGTGATTCCCACCACGAGCGGGAAGATAGCCCCCTCCACCCCGATTGCCGTACCGGAGATGAGCCGGGTGAGCGGGAAGAGCAGTGCGATCATGATGACGAACGGGATGGAACGGCACAGGTTGATGAGCTTGTCGAAGAACTCGAAGACTGGTCTGTTGGGCAGCAGCCCACCCTTTCTCGTGACCGTCAGAAGCAGACCGATGAGCAGCCCGAGCACGAACCACATCGGTGCGGCGGTGAAGAACATGCTCAGCGTGTCGATGATGGCCTGCTGGAGGGCGTCGGGTTCCGCGGCGACGTCGGGGAAGAGTCGCGATAGCCATTCCATGGGTTACTTCCTCTCCGTCTTCTCGTCGTATCCGTCCAGCGTGTGCCCGTCCTGGGCGATGACAGTGGTTCGTATCCCTTTGTCCCCGAGGAAATCCAGGGCTTCGTTGATGCTTGCCGGCGTCCCCGAGTAGCGGGCGATGATGCTTCCCAGCGGATATCCGTCCACGATGTCCACTGAAGCGAACAGGATGTTGATGCTCAACCCGAAGCGCCTCGTGATGATGGACACCAGTCCCTCGGAAACTGTCTTGTCCACGTACTGCATGTGGACAAGACGCTCGCCGGGCTTGGTGGCCAGCAGGGGAGATCCCTCACGGAGAAGCTGGAGGATGTGCTCCAGCCCCGTGGAGTTGTCGACGAAACGGTGTGTCAGAGGCGCCTTGGGGTCGGAGAACACCGAGAAGGCGTCGTTCTGCTCAACGATTGTTCCGTGATCGATGACGGCCACGTCGGTGCAGATCTCCTTGACGACGTCCATCTGGTGCGTGACGACGATGATGGTGATTCCCAGCGTCTCGTTGAGGCGGCGGACGAGCCGCAGGATCGTCCTCGTCGTGTCCGGGTCGAGCGCGCTGGTGGCCTCGTCAAGCAACAGGATCTTCGGGTCGTTCGCGAGCGCGCGCGCGATGGCCACTCTCTGCTGCTGGCCACCGGAGAGCTGCGAGGGATAGGATTTCGCATGCTCGCCGAGCTCGACGAGATCCAGCAGGCCGTGGACCTTCTCCTTTCTCTCGCTTCGTGACAGACGCCCGTGTCGCAAGGGCAATGCGATGTTGTCCGAGACCGTTCTGGATGGCATGAGGTTGTACTGCTGGAACACCATGCCCACGGACCTGCGCAGCTCGCGCAGCTGTCTGGCGGAGAGGTCCGGGACGGATTCGCCGAGCACGCGGAGGGAGCCCGATGAGATTCTTTCAAGTCCGTTGATGCAGCGCACCAAGGTGGATTTACCCGCGCCGCTCAAGCCGATGACGCCGAAAATGGAGCCCTGTCGGACGTGGACGGTCACGTCGCGCAATGCGACGTACTCCCCATTGGGCGTGGCATAGGCCTTGCGCAGATGGTTGATGTCGATGATGTCATCGGTCGTCGTTTTGCTCATAGGCGGTTGTCCTCCTTCCGGGACGCCGGGAAGCGGCGCCACATGCGAGTGTATGGAGGACGAATCGGTGAGGCTGCGGCGCGCCTATAGGGGTTGCTTATGGGCTGTTATCGCCTGCGCGGCATGACGGTGTGCCGGGGAAGGGATGATTGTACGCGGGGGTCGCGCAAGGACGGTCGGGATGCTGGATTGCGGTGTTTCAGGGAACGAGCGACGCCACGGCCCGGCATCGATTCGTCATACGGGGCGGGGTCGTGACGCGTGTTCCCGGGAGTCACAGGTCATAGTCGTAGTAGATGACGTCAGGACGGGTCTTCCATCCGTGACCAGC
>CALEGL010000089.1 GCA_937876495.1 uncultured Bifidobacterium sp. | reverse complement strand
AAGTAAGGGCGCGATGCGGCCTCGGGAGGCCGCGCCGGGGAGGCGGTCCGGGCAGGGCGCGGGCCGGAGACGGAGTGCGTGGATGTCCGTCGGCTGACGCTGGGAAGGCCAGGTGAGAGTCATGGGTTGGGAATCATCATCATCGGACGCGCCGGTTCCGCCGCCGCAGCCCTCCTCGTCCGTGCCGCCCGTTCCTTTCCTGGGGGCGGATTCCGTTCCACTTCCGGGACCGGATACGAGCGGCATGGACCCTGGTGACTCGGGCGGTTCGGGACACCGGCATCCCCGATCCCCGCATGGGCGTTGGCGTCGTCTTCATGTCCTCCTCGTCGCAGCGATCGTCGTTGCAGCGATCGCCCTGGCATCCGGCGTGGCCGTCGTCACGTACCGGCGTGGCATATGGGGAGGCCGCATCATGCCGAACGTCGCGTCCTGGCAGAAGGATGACTCCTCCCTGTCCGCCTCGGAAGTCATCTCGCGGCTGAAGGCCATGGGAATCCCAGCCATCAGGACGAAGGAGTTCAACGGGCGTCCCCAAGGACGTTTCCTGGGGGTGAAAGGCATCTCCGCGGGGGAGAGGGTGAGGTCCACAAGCCGCGTCATCGTGCGCGAGTCGAAGGGTCCGGGCGTTCCGAAGGGAACGGTGGGCCGCAAGGCGACGGCAGTCGTCTCCCTTCTCAAGGGCATGGGGGTGCCGGTGCACTACAAGAAGATCGTCATCGGGGCGGATGACAAGGCCTCCGAGGGGACGGTCGTCCTCACCAGCCCCGCCGACGGGAAGGCCGTCACCGATAAATCCTCGGGCATATGGGTCGGCGTGGCGTCGAAATCCGACGGCGTGCCATATTCGGCGGTCGGGATGGACAAGGACTCCCTCACATCCGCTTTGGAGAAGGCCGGGCACAAGGTGACGCTCAAGCCAAGGTTCTCCTCGAAGGGCCTCGTCGACAAGGCCACGGACACCCAGCCGTCACCCGGCTCCGAGCTGAAGGCCGGACAGTCCGTCACCGTGTACTACGGAGTGGACTCATCGCAGACCAAGAAGCTGCTGACGGAATCCTACGGTGATGCCGGGCAGGCGCTCGGCCTTCCCGGAGACTTCATGGTCGGGCGCTACTGCCGCGCGTCCGGCGACGACTGCATAGAACTGACGATGGAGACGAAAACCGACGCCCAGGGGCCGACGACGACGCATCTGTACGAGAAGTCGGACGCCCATGACTGGACCCGCTATCTCACCGACACGCTGGACTGGCAGAACGGCATGCCGACGCCGCCGACACAGAAATCCGTGGAGCACGCGAACATGCTCGTGTACGGGGACAGCGGAGCCTTCGAGATCATGCCCTGGCAGTCGACGAACTACTTCCGTTGCGGGGGTTCCGAGGAGCCGGTTGATGGGCTTGGTCTGGGGACCACCTGCAGCGGCGGGAAGATGGTCACGGGCGACGGGTCGACGACGCTGTCTGGGGCGAGCTTCGTCATGGACAGGTACTACACGTACTTCCCGGCAGGAGCGGACGTCTCGGCCGTGGAGAAATCCGGGTACTTCGACAAAACCGCCATATCCGAGGCCTCCTCGCAGAAGAGCGTGGACTCCACCCGCCCCTTCATCATCGTGCGGGATCCCTCGAAGTATTCGTCGACCACGTACACCATCACCGCCGGAGCCGTCGACAACCCCTTCCTGCCGGCCTGGACCGACACATCGTCTCAGGTCACGCACGTGGCGATGAAACCCGCCCCCTCAGACTCCACGGCCTACTATCTCGTCGAGGACTCCGGAACGCCCGACTGGACGAGTCTTCCGGATGCGCAGGTCAAGGGAGCGTCGGACGGAGGGAAGACGGATGGCTCGTCGGGCGGTTCATCCTCGTCCCCGACGTCGGGGTCGTCGTCGATTTCTCCGACGGCGGGATCCTCCTCAGGGTCGTCTTCCTCATCCTCCACATCCAAGGTCTCCGCGTCGAAACAGTTCGCCGCCTTCGCCGGCAAATATCTCAGCGCTCCTGCCACCGATGGGGATCATGTGGCGCGAATCAACCTGAGCAGGGACGGGTCCTTCACGGGAACCGTCAGCGAGAGGATTCTCGACATCAACGGTGAAACGGACCTCGACGGGACGTTCTCCGGACGGTTCACCTCACTGGAGGCCACGGGTCAGCACCAGTACACGGCGGTGTGTGATGCGTCCGTCTTCACCGTCACAGGCGATTCCGATCTGGTCACCGGATTCGAGCCATGCTCCCGTGTGACCTTCTACGCTCCGGGGACGCAGGCCGCCGATGTGGAGAGCTTCTCGGACATCCTTTCCATCGCGGGGATCACGGCTCCATCCGTTCTTACGCATCCGGTGATCAGCAGCCAGTCCTATGACAAGGAGGACGCCTGGGACAGAGCGGTATCCGTCTTTCTCTCGCAGGATTACTATCCGAACGACTAGCCGTTCTTCCACGAACCTCCTTATGGAAGTCCTGATGTCCATCGCGGCTCGCCCTTCTCCGTTTCGGGCGGCGCCCGAGTGGCGGACGGCCAAGGGCGACGCTAACGCTGCACGTCTACGATGCACGGTATGAACCTCGGAACACTGGCATTCCATGACTTCGACCCCGTGGCCGACGCCGACCTCGTCGCCCCCTCGACGGCAAAGGCCGCGTCCGCAGTGCCCGAGCTGCGCGTGGCCGCCATCGACCCGGAGCTGTCCGACACGGACGCGTTCTGCGAGCACTACGGCATCGGCCTCGACGTGACCGGCAACTGCATCATCGTCGAAGGCAGGCACGCGGGAGTCGTCAGCCATGCCGCCGTCGTCGTCGCCGGCGACGCGCGCGCGGACATCAACGGCGTCGTCCGGCGCACGCTGCACGTGCACAAGCTCAGCTTCGCGCCCATGCGGACGGCGGTGGACCTCACCGGCATGGAGTACGGCGGCATCACCCCCGTCGGACTGCCCGCCGACTGGCCGATCCTCGTTGACGAGAGGCTCGCCGCGCAGGACGAGGTGCTCATCGGCAGCGGCATCCGTGCCTCGAAGATCCTCCTTCCCGGCTCCTCGCTCGTCGCCCTGCCGGGGGCCGTCAGCCTCGCGCTGCGCAGGGAGTAGCGGAACGGAGTAGACGGCACAGGGGTGGTTCGACGGGAATAACCGGCAAGGAAGCGGTCGGCGCGGGTGCCGCCGGTACCGGAGTGGTTGTCAAAGGGAAGATCGACGAAGGGTGATGACCATCGTAGGACATGGGATGCGGACCGATACGACCGTGACCAGGGCTTCGTGAGCGCGTACGGCAGGTCGTTGGAGGCGCTCATCCCCGAGGAGGCCGAGACCCTTCTCGACCTGGGCTGCGGGACGGGCACGCTTACCGCGGAAC
>CALEGL010000088.1 GCA_937876495.1 uncultured Bifidobacterium sp. | reverse complement strand
CGGAGGGGACATGACGAGCGGGGCGGCGGGGGCCGGCGAGGGCCCGTCCAAGGCAGGACGGAGGGGGGGGCGGGAAAGAGGCCGGGTGGGGAGAACGCCGGCGGCGACGCACAGCCAGATGGCAGTCCGGGACAGGACCGCGGGATCGATTGTCAACCACCGCGGAGGGGGGGGGACCATGGCCCATGCCGGGAAGTATCCCGCCCCGGCGACAGGGAAGTCCAATCCCCTGCCGGACAGGAAGCGCGCGTACTGGAAATAGGTGATCTCGTCGAAGGGGAACGACGGGGTCCGTACGGTCGAGGCGAACATCGCGTTCACGGCGACGGCCGCCGTCACGCAGACGGCCGCAAGAACCCGCTCGCGGACGAGACGACCGGATATGATCCGACGGAGCCGCCGAATCGGCATGACGGCGGAACGAGACTCCGATGACCCTGCGGGGACGCCGGAGGGGACGCCGCAGACCCCGGTCGCGGCGACGGACGACCCCGAAACGCATGATGCCGGCCCCGAGGTCCTTCGACCTCGAAGCCGGCAACGTCGAATGGTCCGGGGAGAGAACCTCACATGGCCATCATCGACGGCATTTCACCGGATTCCCTGCACGTCGGGTGAAAAACCGATGAATTCTCGTGTCAGAGACACGCTCCGAAGGCCATGCGAGGTCCCCATGATTCCAATCAGATGCGACGTGCGCGCCCGGAGGCCAGATGGTCGAGGGCGCCGGTTCCCGCTATGGCCGTGAACAGCCACCAGCTCATGACGCCGGCGATGAGGACGCCGCCGACGAGCTCGCTGACCATGTGGATGGCCAGATACGCGGCGCCGCGGCCCTGGTACATGGTGACGATGAGATACAGGCCGTACTCGATAGCCGTCACCACGCCCGATGCGATCGTCAGCGGCAGGTTGTAGCGGCGGTACCGGAACACGGCGAAGGGGATCTCCGCGGCCACGCCCTGCAGCGCGGCGGATGCGGCGACCGACGCGAAGGAGTACGGGTTGCCGAGGACGAGCTCGGCGACGGCCCCCACGAGGTTCACGTACACCGCAGCCCCCGGCTTGCGGATGATGAGCAGCGCCAGCGGGCCGGAGAAGTACCAGAAGGCGTGCAGCACGCTGGCGATTCCGGGAAGCAGGTCACGCAGGACCGGGGAGATCACCACGTAGGCGTAGTTGAAGCCCCAGAACACGAGACCGCAGGCGACGCCCAGCGCGGCGCCGACGGCGATGTCCGCCGTGGTCCAGCGCAGGGAGCGCGGAACCGCCCGCGAGGGGCTCCCGCCGGAGGATCCGGACGACGACATGTCCAGCGCGGACGCGGTATCCGCGTCCGCGCGAAGCGGCGATGATGCGGATGCCGATGCGGCCTGTGATGATACGGCCTCTGATGGCGAATTGGTGATGGTTGTGTCCAGCGACGTGTCGTCGTTGCTCATGGGATGCTCCTTGCTCCCTCAAGACCGCGCACAGCGATGACGGAGCGAGGAGGCACCGCGGCCTCCGCCGGCAACCGCCGGCGCCCCTTGACCTGCGCGGTCCGCGGGCGGAAGCGCCACGCGACACTGTAGCAGCGGGAAGGCCGGCCGCAAGGTGAGACAGGCCACAAGAGGAGCGCCGCAGGAGCATGGGCGCGAGGTCCTGCTCGGTCCGGATGCGGTTTCGACGTGATTCCGGCTGGTCCGACGCGATCACCGTCCGCCGGCGACTCCGATACCCCGGTGGCGGGACCATCCCGAAAGGGAATTCGGCAAGGGCGAACGGCGCGGCCGCGCACCGTCCCGCGGGGATACCGTGACGATGTCAGGCATTCCCCACGAAGGAGCAGCCATGTCCACAGCCACATCCACATCCATCCAGCAGCCGCCGGTCATCCCCATGCGTCGGGCGTATTCCGGCCTCGAGCTTCCGGCCATCGGATTCGGCACCTACCGGGTCGAGGGCTTCGAGGGCGTCCGCGCCATATCCTCGGCCCTCGAGCAGGGGTACCGTCTCATCGACAGCGCGGTCAACTACGAGAACGAGGGCGCGGTCGGCAGGGCGATCCGCGAATCCGCCGTGCCGCGGGACCAGGTCATCGTCACGTCCAAGCTCCCAGGCCGTCATCATGCCTACGCGCAGGCGCGCGTCGCGATCGAGGAAAGCGTCTCGCGCATGGGCCTCGACTGGATCGACCTCTATCTCATCCACTGGCCGAACCCCTCGCAGGGCCGTTTCGTCGAGGCCTGGCAGGCCCTCGTCGACGCGCGGAAGGAGGGGATCGTCCGCCATATCGGCGTGAGCAACTTCCTGCCGGGTCATATCGAGCTGCTCGTCCGCGCCACGGGCGTGACCCCGGAGGTCAACCAGATCGAGCTGCACCCGTACTTCCAGGAGCGCGACCTGCTCGCCTGGGACGAGGCGCACGGCATCATCACCGAGGCGTGGAGTCCGCTGGGGCGCGCCAACCAGATGCTGCACGACCCGACGGTCGTCTCGGTCGCGACGAAGCACGGGGTGAGCCCGGTGCAGACCATCCTGCGCTGGCACCTGCAGCTCGGGGACGTGGCCATCCCCAAATCGATGAACCCCCAGCGCCAGCGGGCCAACATCGACCTGACCGGGTTCTCCCTGGATGACGCGGACATGGCCGCCATCGCCGCTCTCGACGACCCCGAGGGCCGCACCTTCGCCCAGGATCCGCACTGGCACGAGGAGATGTAGCCCTCCGGGGGTCACCGCACCCGCCGACTACGCGGCGACGAGTCCTCCGGCCGGATTCGACAGATCCGAATGCGGGGCCGTGACGACGAGCTGCTCGTTGACGAAGGCCATCTGGCCGATGCGGCTCATCTCGCGGCCGTATCCGGACAGCTTCACGCCGCCGAAGGGCAGTTCGGGCAGCGACGCCATGAAGTTGTTGACGAACACCATGCCCGTCTCGATGCGGGACGCCACCTCGGCGCCGTGCCGCGGGTCGCCGGCGAACACGATGCCGCCCAGCCCGTAGGGGCTGTCGTTGGCGAGCGCCACGGCCTCGTCCTCGTCATGCACGCGGTACACGGAGGCCACCGGGCCGAACATCTCGGTGCGGTACGCGGGGTTGTCGGGCGTGATGTCGGCGAGGATCGTCGGCCGCATGAACTGCCCGGGCAGGTCGATGGGGGTGTTCCCGTCGATGAGGGTGGCCCCCGCGGCGAGCGCGGCGTCCACCTGCCCCTGCAGCTTCGTGCGGGCCTTGGCGGTGTTCATGGGCGCCAGGGTCGTTGCCGGATCGAGCGGGTCGCCCGGCACCACGCGCCGGAAGTTCTCCCTGAGCGCTTCGAGGAAGTCGTCGTAGACGGCGTCCGCGACGATGAAGCGCTTGGACGAGGTGCACACCTG
>CALEGL010000087.1 GCA_937876495.1 uncultured Bifidobacterium sp. | reverse complement strand
TAGCGACCCAGAAAGTACCTGGCGTCCGGGAACCGCCGGCCGATTCGCCAAGGGCTGACAACAGGGGAACGCCCGGACTTACTTTCATTTTGGGAGTAACATGGGGGTCGATTCGGCCGGACGGCACTCCGGAGGACATTCGGAGCCGCGGAATCCAGGACGCGCGGATGACGCGAGGTTCCGCATCCCGTCGGCCGATGGCTCGACCATCGAGAAATCGAGAAGGAGTACATATGACCGTCACGATCAGCGCCGAAGCGAAGAAGGTCCTGGACGACAATCTCGCCATCCAGGCCACGGTGAACCCCGACGGGACCCCGGACATCGGCCCCAAGGGATCGCTGCGCAGCTACGACGACACTCACATCATCTACAACGAGCGCACCGCCCGTCAGACCCTGAAGAACCTGCAGAACGGGTCGAAGATCATCGTGCTGGCCATCGACCTGCCGCACCACACCGGCTACCGCTTCTTCGGCACCCCGCATCTGTATGCCCCCGGCACCGCCATCTACAACGAGGCCGTCGAATGGGCCAAGAACAACGGACAGAAGGATCCCGCGTACGCCGTCCTCATCGACGTCGAGCGCGTCGACCACCTGTGACCGTCGGCCGCCGTCCTGGTGAAGGATGGCGGCATCGAACCCGCCGCTGACGCGGCGAAGACCCCCGGTGACCGCCGGGGGTCTTCTTCTATCCAGACATGACATCGGGCATAACATGCAGAACCGGACAGACCGGATGGAATCAGGCCGGCGACCCGCCGATGACACCAAATCGGACCGGCAAGGACACGGAGGACAAAGGAGGGGGCACCAAGGAATGGCGGGGGCCTGAGAACGCCGCGAACAGACCGCGAGAAAATCGCGAACGGCCCATCGTCACCAGGTCCACCGCGCAGGATTCAGGCCCTACGTCGATTCCGATACGCCGGGCACACCTTCTCGAAGGTCTCGAGACGATCCAGAAGACCGACGCGACGCAGCCTCTCCCTCTCGTTCTTTTCGTAGCCTTCGGGCATGCCGTACATGGCCTCCGCGATGGCGCCGGTCATGGCGCATTGGGTGTCCGCGTCACCGCCAAGACGCAACGTGCTGCGCAGCGTCGACTCATAGTCGACGCTGGAGTCGTCGAAGAAGGCGCACAGGGCCTCGGGAACGGAATGCTGGCAGGTCTCGTTGATTCCATATCCGGACGCGACGATGTCATCGACGCTGCGGGACAGGTCGTAGGGGAAGGCGCCGTCGTCTCCATCGAAGCGGGCTTCCAGCGCGGCGCGTATCTTCTGCTTGGAGGAGCCCATGCGGGCCATGAAGACGGCGAGCGCAACGGCCTGCGCGCCCCGGATCCCCTCGGGATGCGAATGCGTGGGCAGCGCGGTGAGACGAGCGAGACGCAACACCTCGGCCTCATCCGACGCCCACCAGGCGACAGGGCTCACGCGCATGGCGCTGCCGTTGCCGAAGCTGCCGTAGGAGCCGTGGCCACCGGCCAGGGCCCATTCCACGAAACGTCCTCCCCAGCTCACGTCCGGGTAGTCGTGGACGTCGACGACGAAACGGCGCGACAGCAGCTCCACGAAGGCGTCATCGTCCCTGCCATCCCAGTCCGTCAGCGCCTTCGCCACCGTGCAGGTAAGGATGCTGTCGTCCGTGCAGTCGTAGTCGCTGCGCGCCAGCTCCATCGTCGCGACGTCTCGGGGCGCCCCGGAGAACTCCGAAGGTGCGCCGACGACGTCGCCGAAACATGCTCCATAGGTCATGGGAGCCGCTCAGGCTTCCGTGTACTTCGCGCCGAAGAACGGGCGGTACACGAGGCCCGCGAGCAGACCGCCGACGATCGGGAAGACGATGAACACCCACAGCTGGCTCCATGCCCAGCCGCCGCCGTACACCGCGGCCGCGATGGAACGGGCGGGGTTCACGGAGGTGTTGTCGATGGGGATGGTGATCAGATGGATGAGCGTGAGCGTCAGACCGATGGCCAGAGGGGCGAAGCCTGTGAATCCGACGCGCGCTGTGGTGCCGAGGACGACGAGTCCGAAGATGGCGGTGAAGACGATTTCCACGGCAATGGCGCCGCCGATGCCGAAGCCGCCGGGCGAATGCGCGCCATAGCCGTTGGATGCGAAGCCGCTCGAGAGAGCGGCGGAGAAGAAGGCCGAATTCGACGAGGCGATGAGGGCGATCAGCGAGGATCCGAGGATGCCGCCGATGACCTGCGCGATGATGTAGCCGGCCGTCTCGCTCCAGGGGAACCGCCCGGCGGCGGCGAGGCCCAGCGTGATGGCGGGGTTGAAGTGCCCGCCGGAGATCGGGCCGAAGGCGTAGCAGCCCACGATGACGGTCAGACCGAAGGCGAGGGCGACGCCCAGATGTCCCACGCCGACGATGTTGCTGCTTGAGCTGGGGAAGGTGGCGTCGAAAATCGCGGTGCCGACGCCGCCCGCCACAAGAAGAAGGGTGCCGATGGCCTCGGCGACCATGCGATGGAGGAAGTCATTGCCGTCCTTCCGAGAAGCGTCCTTCTTCTCGGCCTTCGCCGGGATGCCGGCGGAGGAATCCTCGGAAACTGTCGAATCAGCGCTCATTGCGGACTCCCTTCTCGATGACGGCGCCGACGTTGGCGTCGGCCGTCATAGCCTTCATGACCGGAGACGGGTTCTTCCGGAACATGACCCGAAACCCATCCCCCCCCCAAGAATAGCCGTCAGGGATTGCGCCGCACGGAATCCAACGGCTGCCG